>NZ_JBSFZS010000011.1:0-101579 GCF_053600395.1 Streptomyces sp. NPDC005070
TCTGCCGAGAATCCGGAACCCGGACCCGACCCGTACCACCCGGCGTACGTCATCCACACCTCCGGATCGTCCGGCCGCCCCAAGGGGCCCCCGGCCCCCCGCTCCTCAATCGCCGGAGGGGCTGAATTTTTCCTGCCGGAGAGTTTCAGCCCGTCCGGCGATTGAGGACGAGGCCGTTCAGGCCGAAGCGGGGGTCTGGGGGCGGCAGCCCCCAGGTACGGGACGGGCAGGGGCGGAGGGGGCGAGGACTGTCTGTGCGCGGGGCCACCCGGTCGGTGGGGGACGTGTCACAGACGGAGGCGGTTCCCCCGGCCGGGGGCGGAGCCTATCGTCAAGGTCATGTTCGCTGCCTATGCCGCCCGAATCGACCGTGACCAGCCGCTGAACGGCCTGGAGTTGGGGGAGCGCCCGGCCCCCGAACAGAGGCCGGGCTGGACGACCGTGAACGTACGGGCCGCCTCCCTCAACCACCATGACCTGTGGTCGCTGCGCGGAGTCGGCCTCGCCGAGGACAAACTCCCGATGATCCTCGGCTGTGACGCCGCCGGCGTCGACGAGGACGGCAACGAGGTCGTCCTGCACTCCGTCATCGGCCAGAGCGGGCACGGGGTGGGCCCCGAGGAGCCCCGCTCCATCCTCACCGAGCGCTACCAGGGCACCTTCGCCGAGCAGGTCTCCGTACCGACGTGGAACGTGCTGCCGAAGCCCAGGGAACTGTCCTTCGCCGAGGCCGCCTGTCTGCCGACCGCGTGGCTGACGGCGTACCGCATGCTGTTCACCAACGCCGGGGTGCGGCCCGGCGATTCCGTCCTCGTCCAGGGGGCCGGCGGTGGCGTCGCCACCGCCGCGATCGTGCTCGGCAAGGCCGCCGGCCTGCGGGTCTTCGCGACCAGCCGGGACGAGGCCAAGCGCAAGCGGGCCCTCGAACTCGGTGCCGTCGAGGCGCTGGAGTCGGGGGCGCGGCTGCCGCAGCGGGTCGACGCGGTCATCGAGACGGTCGGCGCCGCCACCTGGTCGCACTCGGTCAAGTCGCTGCGTCCCGGCGGCACCGTCGTCATCTCGGGCGCCACCAGTGGTGACCGTCCCTCGCACGCCGAGCTGACGCGGATCTTCTTCCTCGAACTCAAGGTGGTCGGCTCCACCATGGGGACGAAGGACGAGCTGGAGGATCTGCTGGCCTTCTGCGCGGCCACCGGTGTGCGGCCCGTCGTCGACGAGGTGCTGCCGCTCGACCGGGCCCGCGAGGGCTTCGAACGACTGGAGTCCGGCGACCTGTTCGGCAAGATCGTGCTGACGGCGAGCTGAGGTTCGGGGCGTGGGAACACACGAACGGCGGGTCCGGGTTTCCGGGCCCGCCGTTTCGTTTGGCATGGACGTCCGGGCGTCGACGGTGTCAATTTTGATTGACAGAGGTGGAGTGTCAACGTAAGTTGACGTCATGACCGAAGCAACGGATCTTGCCGAGCGCGCGGGTGATCGCGATCCGCGGATCGGGCTGCGAGCGGTCTCCGCGCTGCGGAGGCTGCTGGAGCAGTTGGAGGCGGTACAGGTGCGCAGTGCGCGCCATCAGGGCTGGTCGTGGCAGGAGATCGCCGCGGAACTCGGAGTGAGCAGGCAGGCCGTGCACAAGAAGTACGGGAGGCAGTGATGTTCGAACGCTTCACCAAGGATGCGCGTGCCGTCGTCGAGGGCGCGGTGGCGCACTCCGAGCGGGTGGGCGCCGGGACGGTCGAGGAGGAGCACATGCTGCTGGCCCTCCTGGACCGGGAGGGCAGCCGAGCCTCCTTCGCCCTCTCCTCGCTAGGGGAATCCGGGTTCCGGGAGTCGCTGGAGCGGGACCTCGCCGAGGCGAGGCGCAGGGGCGGGCTCTCGCGCGCCGACGCGGACGCCCTCTCCGGGCTCGGTATCGACCTGTCCGAGATCGTCTCCCGGATCGAGGAGGCGCACGGAGAAGGGGCGCTGGAGTCGGGCGAGCGCGGCGCGAACGGCAGGCGGGCCCGCCGGCGGCCCTTCGGGCAGGAGGCGAAGGACGTGCTGGTACGAGCCCTGCGGATCGCCGCCGCCCGACGGGACCGGCACATCGGGGACGAGCACCTGCTCCTGGCGGTCACCCTGCGGGGCGGGGTCGCCGCCGAGGTACTGGCCGACCACAACGTCACCTACGCATCGGTGACACGCGTGCTGTACGGCGAGACCGGACCGGCCGGCGAGACCGGGGTGGCGGAGGCCGGATGAGCGCCGGCCGCGGACCGGCGTGATCGGTGACGGGGCCGGTGTG
This sequence comes from Streptomyces sp. NPDC005070, assembly GCF_053600395.1. NCBI lineage: Bacteria > Bacillati > Actinomycetota > Actinomycetes > Kitasatosporales > Streptomycetaceae > Streptomyces > Streptomyces sp. NPDC005070. The sequence continues at coordinate 2,279 of NZ_JBSFZS010000011.1, forward strand.
AGCCGTGCGGGCCCGCCCGCGTGACCTGAGGGCGCGGCGGGGCGGGTCCAGGCGCGAGCCGCTGAACGCGACTGGGCGACGGTCGGCGGCGCCGGGGCAACCAGGTCGGCGGGGCCGGGGGCAACCGGGTCGGCGAGGTCACGCAGGTGACCCCGCCGAGCCGGTCCTCGGCGCCGGGGACCTACAGCCGCTTGCTTCGCAGCGTCGAGCCGATGTGGGCCGCCGCCGCCGACAAATGGCGGCGGACGTCGCGGAGCTGGTCCTCCGTGATCCCGTGGTCGCGGGACGTGTCGCGGATGTCGTCACGGAAGCGGTCCAGCAGACGGTCCAGGTCCCGGGCGGGGTCGCCCGTGGAGTCCTCGTGGGCCCAGGCCGGTTCGTACGCGGCGGGGAAGTCCTCCGGCGTGGCCGAGTACTCCGCGTCCACGGACGCTCCGGAAGGCGTGCGGCCGAAGCCGAACTCCTTGCCGAGATCCTTCCCGAAGTCCTTGCCGAAGTTCTTCCCGAAGTCGCCGAACTCCTTGGCCAGTTCGGTCAGCCCCTCGCGCACGCCCGTCGGCCAGTCACCCCGCGCGAAATGATCCTGGACCTGGTCCTGGACGCGCTTGGCCATGCGCTGCATCTCCTCCTGAGCCTGCGCACGGGCCTTCTCCTGGGCCTCCTTGGCCTGGCGGCGGGCACGCTGCGCCTCGTCGCGGGCGCGGCGGCTCTCGTCCTTCGCGCGGCGGGCCTGTTCCTTCCACTCCTGGCGGACGCGCCGCATCTCCTCCTTCGCCGCCCGCCACGACTCCTTGTCCTGGAAGTCGTCGAGGCCGGACCCGCCCGCCGGATCGTCGTGCTGCTTCGGCCGGGCGCTCGCCCCGGAGCCGTGGCGGGCCTCGGTGGCCGCCGCCCGCATCTCGCGGCGCAGATCACCGGCCGCGCCCCGGACGTCCGCGCGGATCTCCGCCGCGAGCTCCGCGACCGACTCGCGGATCTCCAGCTCCAGATCGGCCAGCTCGCCGCTCCGGTCGGCCAGTTCGGCGCGGCCCGCGTCGGTGATCGCGTACACCTTGCGGCCGCCCTCGGAGGTGTGCGTGACGAGTCCCTCGGCCTCCAGCTTCGCCAGCCGGGGGTAGACGGTGCCCGCAGAGGGTGCGTACAAGCCCTGGAAGCGCTCCTCCAGGAGGCGGATCACCTCGTATCCGTGGCGCGGGGCCTCGTCCAGCAGCTTGAGGAGGTACAGGCGCAGTCGGCCGTGGGCGAAGACGGGGGCCATGTCAGAGCACCTTCTTGTCGGTCGAGTCGGCCGGCCGGCCCTCGGTGGCGTCGTCGCCCGGTGTGTCGTCCGCCGCGCCGCCCGCCGTGGCGGTGGCGGTGGCCGAGTCGCCGGCCAGGTCGTCGGTGCTGTCGGTCGCGGAACCGCTCTCGTCACCGGTGCTGCCGGTCGCGGGGCCGCTCGCCTTGTCGTCCGCCGCGCCGCCCGTCGAGCCAGTCGTCGAGCCGTTTGCGGCGGTGTCTGCGGTCGGGTCCGGGGCGGTGTCCGGGCCGGTCTGGCGGGCCGTGTCCCGGGGTTCGGGGACGTCCTCGTACGGCTCGTCCTCCGTCGGGGGCCGGCGCAGCAGGGCGATCGAGCCCGAGACCGTCATCGCCCTCAGTCTGCCGTTGCCCGCGCCGAGCCGGCCGGTGATCTTCTTGGCGCCCCACTGGCCGTTGACCCGCAGGTCCTCGAAGGCGCTGGAGACGCTGCCGCTCGCGGTGTTCGCCTCCACCTCGGCGTCCGCGGGGTGGGGGAGCCGGATGGCGATCTCGCCCGAGACGTTCGACAGCCTGACGTCGGTGGGGGAGCCCGTCGCGTCGAGGTCCACGATCATCGAACCGCTCACCGACTCGGCCCGCACGGAGGTGCCGGAGCCCTCGACGACGGTCAGGTCGCCGGAGACCGAGTTGAAGTGGAGGTCGCCGGTGACGGCCTGGGCCTCCAGGTTCCCCGAGACGGTCTCCACGCGCACGGGGCCGGCGACACGGACGAGCGTGGTGTCGCCGGTGACGCCCTTGACCTGGACCCGTCCGTCTGTCCCCGAGACCACGGCGGCGGCGCCGACCACGCCCACCTCGACGTGCGTGCGGGTCGGGACGGTCAGGGAGACCACGGCCGCACGGCGCCAGCCCTTGCGGTCGAGCCACTTCAGGAAGCCCTTCCACGGAAGGTCGTCATAGGCCACCGTGAGCGTGCCGCCCTCCTGGGTGACCTGGAGCGGGGGGCCGTCCAGCTCGGACACCTCAAGCCGCGCGGAACCCTCGTCGGTCCCCACGACGTTCACTGTTCCGTTGACGATGCGCACGTGCAGCGTCTGGACGGGGCCGTCGAAGGAGAGCTTCCTCGGCTCTGTCACGGACCACTCGGACATGGTGCAGACCTCCTCGACCGGACCGGACCCTCGTACGAGCCCGAGCTCGACGCGGCATATCGCGTCTTCCGCATTCACGATATATCGCGGATGCGCAAAGTCAAGACACCCGTTCTGGGGATCATGGGTGCATCGAAGCGGGCAATTCGCCCTAAAGTGGGGCTATGTCGACTCCCTTCGGCGTGTCCAGGGGCGGCCCTCCGGCCCCCGGCGCCCTGTTGCTGTGCCGGGCCCGTCCGGAGTCGGTCGGCCCCGCCGTCCAACTGCTGCGCGAGCGGATGCTGCTCGCCGGAGCGGGCCCCGACTGGAGCGTGCTGGTCCCCGAGGGCAAGCCCTGGCAGGACGGCGCGGAACCCGTCGACCGCGTGCTCACCGGCTGGGCCGCGGCGCTCGCCGTCGGCGCGCCCTGGCCCGTCCTCGCGCTGTGGTGGGACACCGACCGCAGCGGCTTCACCCTGGCCTCGGGCTTCCGGCGCACCGTGGGCTACGAATGGCTGGCGAACGGCACGCCGGTCGGCGAGGACGAGGCGATGCGCACCTTCTCCGCCCGTCTGGGCCTCGATCCGGTGCTCGACATGCAACTGCTGGAGCCGCTGACGCAGCCCGACCCCGTGGCCGACGCGCACGCCCGCGTGAGCGGGCTGCTCGCCGTCCTCACGCGCGCGGGGGTGATCCTCCCGGCCGGGGTCGACCCCGGAGAACCCGCGGAACGGCTGCGTGACGCGGTCCGGATCCTGCCGGACGCCGAGCAGATCGAATGGAACGGCTGGCGCGCCGCCGTGGGCGCCGAACTCGACGTCGTGGAGAGCGGCGGCCTCGGGCCCTGGCTGCGCGGCCCCAGGGCCCGCACCCTCGCCTCGGCCCAGCTCGCCGTGGGCCTTCCGCTCACCGCCTGGGGGATCCGGCGGCACAGCGGCGGCTGGATCGTCGTCGGCGCCGTCCTGACGCTCCGCGGTGCCCTCGGTCTGGCGTACGACCACCTGCGCGCCTACGACTGACGGGTCCACGCGCGAAGACGGTGCCCGGAGCTCCCGCTCCTACTCCTCGTCGTCCTCGTCGTCCAGGCGGGCCAGCCAGGTCGCCAGCCGCTCCACCGGTACCTCGAAGTCCGGGTTCAGGTCGACGAACGTACGCAACTGCTCGGCGAGCCACTCGAAGGTGACCTCTTCCTCGCCACGCCGCTTCTCAAGTTCCTCGATGCCGCGGTCGGTGAAGTACATGGATGGTGCTCCGTGGGTGAAAGGGAAGTGGAACGCTGGGAAAAGGATAGGCGGGGGCGAGGAACGGGCGGAGGGTCTCCGGGGGCGAGGAACGCCGGGAGGGCCTCTGTCGTGCGCGGGCCGCCGCCGCTAGCCTGCAAGGTCGGCTCGGACCACGGGGGCGTGGGGGAACGGGGGATGCCATGAGCGACGCGGTGACACGCATCGCACGGATCGAGATGCCCGACGGAACACCGGTGTGGGCGCGGATCTCGGGAGCGGACGAACTGGAGGATCCCGGCGGCGAGCTGTCGCTGACGGACGTCGGCTTCGCGGAGCGCGTCGAGGCGCAGGTCGAGTCCCTGCAGTCGCTGATCACCGGGGTCGCCCGCTCGCTCGCCGCCCCGCTGCGCGCGGTGCGGCCCGACGAGGTCAGCGTCGAGTTCGGCATCGAGCTGACCGCGAAGGCCGGCAAGGTGGTCGGGCTGCTCGCGGACGGCGAGGCCAAGGCGGGCATCACGGTGACGCTCACCTGGAACGGAGCCCCACCCGACCTGGAAGGGAGCGGAATCGCGGCCCCCCACGCGGGGTCACCCGACCCGGACGGGGCCGGGACCATCCCGCACGTGAGACCCCCCGGCCCGCAAGGGGCCGGAATCGCCGCCCCCCGCGCGGGGTCACCCGACCCGGAAGGGCTCGGAACCGCCGCCCCGGACGCGGGGCCACCTGACCCGCAAGGGACCGGGACCACCCCGCACGCGGGCGCGTCTCCCGGCGCCCCGGCGCACGGCGCGGCCACCGACCCCTCCGGCGGGGGCGGAGCATGACGGACGGGCACGCCCCGGGCGCACCGGGCGGCCCCGGGAACGCTCACCGTGCGCTGCGTGATCTCGTCATGGCCGCCACCGTACGCATCCATCGCGCGGGCTCCGGGTATGCCCTCGACGAACCCGGCACGTTCCTCGGGAGCGGCTTCTTCATCGCTCCGAACTGGGTTCTGACCTGCGCGCATGTGGTCCGGAGCGGGGAGGGGAACGAGGTGACGGTGGTGTACGAGAGGGGGCCGGGCCGCGGTACGTCCGCCGTCACCGGCGAGGTCGCGACGGTCCTCCCGGACCGCGCCGGGCTGCCGGCCCGCGGCACGTGGCCGTCCCCCGACCTCGCCCTGGTGCGGCTGCGCGAGCCGGTGGACCACGACTGCGCGTACGTCACCGAGCGCCCGGCCGCCTACTACGAGGAGGCCGTCGTCCTCTACTCCGGCTGGTCCGTGGTCGGCGGGGAGCTGCGCCGGCTGAGCGGCACCTGCACGGTCCAGGGCACGCTCGGCGGCTGGTCCGACGACGAGCAGATCCGCCTCGGCGGCGACGTGCTGCCGCCCGGCGTCTCGGGCGGCCCGGTCGTGGACCCCGTACGCGGTGAGGTCGTCGGCGTCCTGAAGTCGCGCACCGACCGAGGGCTCGGCGGGACCTGTACGGGCGTGGAGCAGTTACGGTCGCTCCCGGTGCCGGCCGAGGAGCCGTCCGCCGAGCACGACGACCCGTACCACGCCGTCTTCCACGCGCACGACCGCTACCACCGGGACCGGCAGCGCCACCCGGACACCGACCGCAGCACCTGGGCCGACGTCCAGAACCAGCTCGGCGCCCGGCCCGGTCGGGCTCTCAGCCCCGAGGAACGGACCCAACTCCTCGGCAGGCTCGCCGATCTGCCGCCGCCGGCCAGCACCCGCGCGCTGCTCGGCCTCCTCGAATCCCTGCTGGGCGACCATGCGGCGATCCCTCACCCGGCCCCGCGCGGCTGGCGCGACGGGCTCGGGGCGCTGTACGAGAGCTCGCGCCAGGACGCTGCCCTCGACCTCGTCCTCGACTACGCCATGCGGGCGATGTCCGCCGAACGCCCCTTCGTCACACCGGGCACACGGGCCGCCGAACGGGCGCTGTGGGAGTGGGTGCGGCAGACCGCCGAGGGCCGTCCGGGCCCCGCCTACCGGCGCCGTCTCGGTCAACAGTGGATCGAACGGCTCCAGTTGGCGCCCCACGGCCCCGCGGCGGCGGAAGCAGAGGCGGCGCACGCCACCGCGCGGAGCGCCGATCGTGCGCCCCGCCTCTTCGTCCTGCTCGAACTGGAGCAGCTCGGCTGGGAGCCGGGCCGCTGCGACTGGCACGTCTCCGTGGGCCGTCCGACCGGGGAGGTGGTGCGGCTGCGGGACGGCGAACGCACCCCGCTGGAGGAGCTGCCGGCCGTTCTCGCGGCGCCCCTGACGGAGGCCTTCCGCCAGTGCGACGAACCCGGACGGCCCGTGGACCTCCAGGTGGCGCTGCCCCATCTGCTGCTCGGACTCGACGTCGACGCCTGGCAGTTCGGGCCGGACGAGGCACCGCTCGGCGCCCAGCGGCCCGTCGTCGTGCGCTGCGCCGACCGGGAGCAGTTCCCCGAACCCGCCGACATGGCGGCCCACGCCGGAAAGCCGCTCCCCGCCGACGAGGAGCGGCACGAGCGCGAGGCCCGCTGGCGATGGATCCACGCGCACGGCGCACAGACCGAGGTCCTCGACTGCGAGGACGGTCTGCGGGTACCGGTACCGGCGGCGGAGTCGCTGCGCGGCCTGCCGCACAAGACCGTTCCGGTGCTCTGCCGCTACGGGGACCACCGTTTCGAGGACGACCCGGTCGCGCTCGTCCGGATCGTGCACGGCGGATACGGCGTCGCGCTGTGGCGGCGCTGGCGCGGACAGCCCGAAGCGGTCTGCGGCGAGTTCCACCGAAGAGCCGGCGACACGGTGGCGGGCGCGGGCGGCGCGGACCGGCTCCCCGCCCTGGTGCACGCCCTGCGGGCCGGCCTGCGCGAGGGCCGGCCGGAGACCTACTGGGCGCATGGGATCGCCCTGTTCTACGACGACCCGCGCCGGCCCCTGCCCGGGACCGGAGACCTGCTGGAGGCGCCATGACCGCATCGGTGGAGCCGTTGTCGCGCGATGCTCGAAAGAGGCCGAAGTGGGCTGCCACGAGCCCCTCTTGGGGCCTTACGGGGCCCTCCGTGGATCGATACGGTGAGGCGACGATCGACGGCTTCCGGGGTGGACGAGTGACGACGAGGACTGGGCAATGACCGATTCCAGCGAGTGGCTCATCTACCGAGGCGCAGGCGAACCCCACGACGGCCTGAACCGGCTGCCGGCCCCGCCGCCGTGGCGCGACTTCGCGAGCCGGGTCACCGCCGGCGGTGACGGCGACGGCTCCGAGGACCGCAGGCTGGGCGCGTACCGGCATCTGGCCGAACTGCACAGGCCCGGCGCCGAGGAACTCGAAATGATCAACGCGGCGCTCTATCTGCGCCGGCCCCTGCTGGTCACCGGCAGCCCCGGCGCGGGCAAGAGCACGCTCGCGCACTCGGTCGCGTACGAACTCGGTCTCGGCAACGTCCTGCGCTGGCCGATCGTCAGCCGCTCCACACTGCGGGACGGCCTCTACCACTACGACGCGATCGCACGGCTCCAGGACGTGCAGCTCGCCGCCCCGCACGGCGCGGACCCCGCCGCACCCGGCGCGCCCGGTTCGGTCGAGGGCATCGGCAGCTACATCCGGCTCGGCCCGCTCGGCACCGCGCTGCTGCCCTCCGAGACCCCGCGCGTGCTGCTCATCGACGAGCTGGACAAGAGCGACATCGACCTGCCCAACGACCTCCTGAACGTGCTGGAGGAAGGCGAGTTCGAGATTCCCGAACTGCAGCGCGTCGCCGACCGGCTGCCCGGCGGCGAGGCCGCGGTCCTCACCGCCGACGGCACCAAGGCGCGAGTGCGCGACGGCCGGGTACGCTGCCACGCCTTCCCCTTCGTGGTCCTCACCAGCAACGGCGAACGCGACTTCCCCGCCCCGCTCATGCGCCGCTGCATCCACCTCGAACTGGGCCGCCCCGATCACAAGCGGCTCGCCACCTTCGTACGCGCCCACCTGGGTGACGAGGCCGCGCGCGCCGGGGACGACCTGATCACCCACTTCCTGGAGCGCTCGCGCAGCGAACTCGTCGCCGCGGACCAGCTCCTGAACGCCATCCACCTCACCGACGCCGCGGCCCCGCCCAGCCGCGACCGGCTCGCCGACCTGCTCATCCAGCGACTCGACCGCCCGAGGTGACGCGCTGATGACCGGCGGCGACCCGATCGCCGAACTCATCGCCCGGATACGGCGGACCGGGCTGGATCCCGATGCCCGGCAACTGGCCGACGCGCTGTGGCTGGCCCGCTGGTCGCGCCCGACCGACGGGACCGGCGACGGGCGGGGGAGCACGCCGCCCTCCGGCCACGGGACGGCGGCCGAGGACCCCGCCGCCGGACGCCAGGACCCGCGGGGAGAAGAAGGGCCGGCGCCCGGCGACCGGCCCGGACCGGCGTGGCGGGACACGGAGCCCGACCGGCGCGTCGCGCTCTACCCGGTGCCGCGCGACGGCGCGCCGCGCGGCACCGGGCAGGGCCGGTCGGCGGTGCTGCCGGTCGGCGTCCCGGCCGCGCCCGCGTTCCCCTCCCCCCTCGAACTCCAGCGCGCATTACGCCCGTTGCAGGCCTACCGCACCGCCGCACCACCCCTGCGCACCGTCCTCGACGAGACCGAGACCGCCGAACGGACCGCCCGGGCGGGCGGGTTGGTCCTGCCCGTGTTCCGCGGGGTGACCAGGGCCGACGCCGCGCTCCAGCTCGTCATGGACGCCTCCTCGTCCATGCGTGTGTGGGACCGGATGTTCGCCGAGCTGGAACAGGTTTTCAGCCGGCTCGGCGCCTTCCGGGACATTCAGATCAGCCACCTCCACCAGGGCCCGGACGGAGAACCCGCCGTCAGCCGCAGCCCCGAACCCGGCGCGGCCCCCCTGCACTCCGCCGACCGGCTGAGCGACCCGACGGGCCGCCGCGTCACCCTCCTCGTCAGCGACTGCGCCGGCCCCCTGTGGCACAGCGGCCACGCCCACCGCCTCCTGCACCACCTGTCCCGGCTCGGCCCCGCCGCCGTACTCCAGCCGCTGCCGCAGCGCATGTGGAACCGCACCCGGCTCCCGGTGTCGTACGGCGAACTGACACGCGGCGAAGCCCTCGCGGGCGCCGCCACCCTCAAGGTCCGGCTGCCCGCGGGCACCCCGCCGGAGGCACGCGGCGGCGCGCTCCCGGTGCCCGTCCTGCCGCCCGAGCCCGCCGCGCTCGGCGCCTGGGCGCGACTGCTGTCCGGAGCAGGTGCCGGACCCGTGGCCGGCGCCGTCGGCTGGGTGCGCAGGCAGCACGAACCCGCCCCGAGCGCCCGGCCCGGACGCCGGATGTCCGGGCTCGAACTGGTCAGCCGGTTCCGCTCCAACGCCTCCAAGACGGCCGGGCGGCTGGCCGGCTATCTGGCCGCGGCCCCGCTCAGCCTCCCCGTCATGCAGCTCGTCCAGCGCACCATGCTTCCCGACTCCGGGCCCGCTGAACTGGCCGAGGTCCTGCTCAGCGGACTGGTCTCCCGCGCCAAGGCGGAGGACTACGGCGCGGACGGCACCCAGTGGTACGAGTTCGCGCCCGGCGCGCAGGAGGCCCTGCTGTCCCCGCTGGGCCTCGACGAGGCCATGCTGGTGCTCAAACACTGCTCCGAATACATCGAGCACCGCTTCGGCAAGGGAGGCCCCAACTTCCCCGCCCTGGCCCTGGCACAGCTCGGCGAGGCCGGCTCAGGACCGCCGTTCTCGTCCGCCGGATACCCGGGCGAGAACGGCGACAACGGCGGCGCCACCCTCGTGCCCCAGCCCTTCGCCGAGGTCGCCGCACGGGTACTGGAGCGATTCATGCCGCTGCCTGAACACTTCGCGAGCTACGCGCCCACCCGCGGCCCCGACGGCCCGCCCGGCCGGCGGCCCACCCACCCCGCCGTGCTCAGGGCCCGCTCACTGGCCGGCCAGTTCGGCAGCGACCGCATGGTGCAGGACCTCATCGACGCCGTACAACTGCTGCGCGGCGCGACCGAACACGAGGTGCTCCCCGGCGCCGACCCGGAACTGTGGGCCGAGTACGCCAACTGCGTCCTGCTGCTGTGGGAGGTGCAGGGCGGCGCCGACCTGCTGCGCGAGGCGGAGGCCGCCGCCGAACGCGCCGTCGCGCACCCCCGGGCCCTGCGCGAGAGGGCCGTCCTGGCCCGGGTCCTGCACGCCGCCGCCACCGACCGCAGGCGGCGCGGCGACCGGCGCGGCGCGCTCGACCTGCTGCAACGCGCGGACCGCGAGTACGCGGTGGCCTGCGCCGCGCCCGACCTGGACGCCGCCGAGGCCCTGCGGCTCACCCTGGAACGGGTACGGGCGCTGGAGGCGCAGTGGCGCCTCGGCGGCGACAGCGCGCTCCTCCAGGGCGCCGTCGGCATGCTGGAGGCGTTCGCCGACGCCTGGCCCGACCGGCGAAGCCGCCCCTCCGGGCTCCCGCTCGCCCACGGCCGTGTCCTGCTGCGCCTGTCGGGCGCCACGGCCGACCACGAACAGGCCAGGCTGTACGCGGAACAGGGCGCGCGCTCCCTGCGCGCCGCCCTGGAGACCGGCCCCGAGGACCCGCCCGCGCCCGACGGCGCGTCCTCACGCGTCCGCATCCTCCTCGACCTCGCCGACGCGCTCCTCAGGTCCGGCGGCGCACTGGACGACGCCCGGGACCACGTGGAGGAGGCGCTCGCCCTCACCCGCGACCAGGGGCTGCGCTCCGCCCTGCTGGTGCGCGCCGGGCGCGTCCACGTCGCCCGGTACGCCGACACGGGCGACCCGCGCGAACTCCAGGACGCCGCCGCGCGGTTCGAGCAGGCCTCACGCGGAGTGCCCCGGGACGCCCCCGCGCACGCCGACGTCCTCGCCGAATGGGGCGAGGTCCTGCTGCGCCACGCCGTGGCGGACAGCGGACGCGTCCCCGGCGAATCGCTGTACCGGGCCATCCGGGTGCTGCGGGACTGCCGTACCGAGACGCCCGCGGGCAGCGGTGAACTCGCCCACCGCCTGCTGCTTCTCGGCCGCGCGCTGATGCTGCGCTACCGCGCCCGCGGTGACCGGGTCGACCTGCGCGAGGCCGAGCACCTCTTCGGCCTCGCGGCCCTGGAGGACGGCCCGCCGCTCACCACCGCCCGCTGCTGGCTGGAGCTCGGACAGGCCCAGTTCGAGGCGTACCAGAGCCTCGGCCGCAAGGCGCGGCTCGACGACGCCATCGACGCCTTCCGGGCCGCGGCCGAGTCGGCCCGCGAGGCCGAGGAGGACGCGGAGACGGACCGCACGCGCCAGGAAGCCGTGGAACTGGCCGCTCGGGCACAGCACTGGCGGGGTATGTCCTACGAAGCGGCGGCGCGCCCGCGTGCCGCGCGCGAGGCCTACCGGGCCGCACGGACCGAGTGGTCCAGGCTGCCGGAGGGCGTCGCGAGCACGGGAGAGCCGACGGCCCGGCAGACGGCACAGCGGCTGGCCGAGCTGGAGTGAGAGCGCCTGCCGGCGGCCGCCGGGGCGGAGTCAGGGAAGGCGAGGGAGAAGACATGGGCGTACGGGACGACGTACCGGACGGCGCACAGGACCGCGATGCCGCGGGGGAGCGGCAGCCGTGGTCACCGGGCCCGCCGAAGACCCCGGACCCGTCACAGGTGCCGAGGCCCGAAGGAGCGCCGGGCGGTCCGACGGAGGCTCCGGATCCTGCGGAGCTCCCCGAACTGCTGGACCTGGACCTGGCGGAGCTGCGGACCGTTCAGCACCCGGTGCTGGCCGAGGTGCTGTCCGAACTGCGGACGCGGTCCGGACAGCCGAGCGAGATCCTGTGGGGGTTCAACAGCGCTTTCTGAGCGGCAAAGCGAGGGAGAACTCGATCAAATATCGCTCACGAGCAGTCGGTTCCGGTCTCTACTTATGGCTTAACCGGACAACTTCGAAGGGGTGACGTTTGTGTCCGGTCCGCGTCCGGGAATGTCGCCCCGTACGGGCAGGGGGCCGTGGCGCGGTTCGCGGCGTGGGATCGCGCGGCCGTACATCATGGGGGTGCCGGAGTGTCTGCAGAGGTGACCTCCCCGATCCCCGTGATCTCCGTGCCGCATCTCGAACCGCCCCTGCCCGAACGAGCCCTGCCCGAACGAGCCCTGCTCGAACCGCCGGTACCCGAACCGTCGTTCCCCTTCCGCCAGTTCATCGTGAAGATGCACGGCCGCTGCAACCTCGCCTGCCGCTACTGCTACCTCTACGAGGGCCCTGACCGCGGTTGGCGCACCCGCCCCGGCGCCGCCCCGCCCGGCGTCCTGGAGCGGACCGCGCGGAGGATCGGCGAACACGCCGCCGCCCACGGCCTGAAGGATCTGTCCCTGGTCCTGCACGGCGGCGAACCCCTGCTGGCCGGCGTGGACACCCTCACCCGGTTCACCGGCCTCGTCCGCGACCGGGTCCCGGACGACTGCACCGTGCACGCCACCGTCCAGACCAACGCCACCCTGCTCACCGAACGGCGGCTCGCCGTCCTGGCCCGGCACTCCGTCCGGGTCGGCATCAGCCTGGACGGCGGCCTGCCCGAGCACAACACGCTGCGCACCGACCACGCCGGCCGCCCGTCCTGGCCCGCCGCCGCGCGCGGCGCCCGGCTGATCGCCGAACGCCACCCGGAGGCGTACGCCGGGATCCTCACCGTCGTCGACCCCACGACGGACCCGGTCGAGCTGTACGAGTCCCTGCTCGCGCTCCGGCCACCGGCCCTCGACCTGCTGCTCCCGCACGGCAACTGGTCCGCGCCCCCGCCGCACCGGCAGGGACCGGGAACCCCCTACGGCGACTGGCTGTGCGCCGTCTTCGACCGCTGGTGGCGAGCCGGGCGGCGCGAGACACGCGTGCGGCTCTTCGAGGAGTGCCTCGCGCTGCTCCTCGGGCTGCCCGCCGCCACCGAGTCCCTCGGCCTCGCGCCCTTCGACGCCCTCGTCGTGGAGACGGACGGCTCCATCGAGCAGGTCGACTCCCTCAAGTCCTGCTACGAGGGGGCCGCCAGGACCGGCCTCGACGTCTTCCGGCACCGTTTCGACCAGGCTCTGCGCCACCCCGGAGTCGCGGCCCGGCAGGCGGGCGCCGCCTCGCTGGCCGCGCGCTGCCGGGCCTGCCCGCTGCTCCACGTCTGCGGCGGCGGACACTACGCGCATCGATACCGGGCCGGACACGGATTCGCCAACCCCTCCGTGTACTGCGCCGACCTCCAGCGCTTCATCCACCACGTCGCTCGCCGGCTGGCCGGGGCCACCGCCCCCGCCGCTTCCGAAGGAGGCGTCCCGTGATCCTGCCGGCGGTCCCGGAACGGGCCCTGACCGAACTCGGCCGCACCGAAGGCGGCCCCGAGACCCTCCGGCTCCTCGTCCGCGACCAGCACACCCGACGGCTGCTCCTGCTCCGTGCGGTCCTCGACGCGGCCGAGTCGGCCGGCCCGGACGTCTGCCCCGCCGCCGCCCTGACCCGGCTGCGCGAGGACTGGGCCCTGCTGGAGGAGGCCGAACGACGGGAGCCGTCCGCCCACCGCCGAGGACGGACCCACGGGGACGGTCCGGGGGCGCGGCGGCCGGGTGGCCGGGTACCCGCGCTGCGGGACGGTTCCGCGCGGAGACCCGTCCGGCCAGGTGCGGCCTCGCCGGTGTCCGAGGGGCCGGCCGGTTCCGCCGCGGAGTTCGCGGGAGCGGGCGACTCCGCGCCGGGGACCGGCCGGTCCGGTGGTTCCGGGCCGGTGTCCGAGGGGGACGCGGCGTCCGGGACCGGCCCTCCGGCGTCCCCCGTCCGGGCCCTCCTCCTTCACCCGTTCATCGGCCCCTGGGCACGGGACACCCTGCGCGCGCTCGGGTCCGGAACGGGCCCGAGCACCGACCGTGACACCCGTGAACCAGCCCGGGCGCTCGCCCACTTCGGGTCCCTCGCCGCCGTGGCCGCCGCCCGTGCCGGGGTGTCCTACGCGGTGCGGCTGACCGCCCACGACGGCGTGCTGGCGCTGCCCTCGCTCGGCGCGCTGCGGACGGGCGGTTCCGGTTCCGGGGACACGGAGGTGGGTGTCGTGCACCGGCGGGGACGGCTGACCCTCCGGTGGCCCGGCGAGGCGGACGTGGTCGTTCGCCTGCAGAGCGGTGCCGGCGCCTGGTCGGAGGCCGCGGCCTGGACGCCGGCGTACGCGCTGCCCGGTCTGGTGCCGGGCTCCGCCGCCGTACCGCTGGACGACCTCGACCCGTACCGGACCGCACGCGGCGGACCCCGCCCGGACACGCTGAGCGGCCCGGCCGTCCTCGACGACGCCGACCGCAAGCACTGGCTGCACACATGGTCGGGCACCGCGGCGGCGCTCGGTCTCGGCGGCGAACGGCGGCTCGCGGAAGCGGTGACGCTGTTGCGCTGTCTGGTCCCTCTGGCCGCCCCGCCCGGCTCGGTACCGGGCGGCGGCGGAAGCTGCAGCGGCACTCGGCGCGAGGCCTTCGGCGCGGTCCTCAGCAGCGCGCCGGCGACGGCGACCGCCTTCGCGGCCACCCTCGTCCACGAGATCCAGCACGCCAAACTCGCCGCGCTCAGTGACATGGTGACGCTCCATCACGCAGGCTCGGAAGCGCGCCACTTCGCGCCCTGGCGCCCCGATCCCCGCCCGTACGACGGCCTGTTGCAGGGCGCCTACTCCCACCTCGCGCTCGCCGACTTCTTCCAGCGCAGCGCGCTCGCCGCCTCGCTTCCCACCCACCGCGACGCCGCCTGGGCGCAGCACGCGCGCTGTCAGGCACAGGTCGGGGCGGTCCTGCCGGCGCTCGTCGGATCGGGTGATCTCACCGTGCGGGGACGCCGGTTCGTCGACCGCATGGTCGAGGTGTACGAACAGCTCGCCGAACAGCCGCCGCCGCGCGGACACGCGGCGCGCGCGACGGCGTACGTACAGGCCGCCCGGTCGCTGTGGAACCGGCGCCACGCACCGGGCGAATGAGGCCCGCACCCCAAGGGGGGGCGCGGCGGAAGCCGATCGAGTCGCGTCGCCCCCTCGGTACGCGCCCCGCGCGCCGGTCGAACCGGCCACGACCCGTCACGATTAAGCCATCCTCGCCGAAAGAAGTGGGTTCCCGGACGCGGGGCGGACCGTGCGCCAAGATCGGCGCTGAACACCTTGGAAAAGGAACCGTGGAGCAAGCGACTGGTGTGCGTCGGCGCCCTATCGCCGACCCTCGCGGCGGTTCTAAAATCACGCGCGGGGAGGCCGCTGCATGTCTGGAGCTCGTACACCGGTCGGGCCAGCCGAGAGGGGGTCCGCGAAGCAGACCGTCACCATCAGCTTCGCCGGTTTCAACCGGGCCTGGGCGGCCTGGATCGGGGACCGTCTGGAGCGGCGTGGACATCGAGTGGTGTACCAGCGCTGGGACTCCCCGGCCGAGGTGCCCCTCGTCGACCTGCTGCGCGACCTGACCCTGGCCAAGGGCCGCATCTTGATCGTCGTCAGCGAGTGGTACTTCCAGCTCGGCCCGCGCACCCACGAGGAGTGGAACGCCGCGCTGCGCGAGGTCGTCGCGCCCGACCCGTCCCGCTTCGCGGCCGTCTCCGTCACCAACAGCACCCTGCCGACGGCCACCACCGTGCTCGGCGCGGTCGACCTGAACAACATGGGCTCCGACGAAGCCGAGCGCCGCGTTCTCGAACGCCTCGACCTGCCCTCGGAACCGCTGCCCGAGTCCGTCGAAGGAGCCCGGCGCGGTCCCCGCTTCCCGGCCGCCATGCCCGAGGTCTGGGGCGGAGTGCCGCGCCGCAACACCCGCTTCACGGGCCGCGAGCCGCTCCTGAACGACGCCTACCACCTCCTCCAGGGCGCCGAGGCGGGCGCGGGCGTGGTCACGCTGCACGGCATGTCCGGCGTCGGCAAGACGCAGCTCGCCGCCGAGTACGTCTACCGCTTCGGCTCCGAGTACGACGTGGTGTGGTGGGTCAACGCCGAGAAACGGGTCACCTACCGGCGCCGACTGGCCGAGCTGGCACCGCAGTTGGGCCTCAGCACCGGCGCCGAGTACGGCGAACGGCTGCGTGCCGTACGCGACTCGCTGCGCCGGGGCGCCCCGTACTCGCGCTGGCTGCTGATCCTGGACGGCGCGGACGAGCCCGACCAGATCTACGACCTCGTCCCCACCGGGCCCGGCCACGTCCTGATCACCTCGCGCAACCCCGAGTGGAGCGAGCACAACAGCAAGCTGCTGGAGGTGCCGGTCTACGCCCGCGACGAGTCCGTCGCCTTCATCCGCCGCCGCGCGCCCCGCCTGACCGAACCCGAGGCGGACCAACTCGCCGAAGCCCTGGAGGACTTGCCCCTCCTGCTGGACCAGACGGCCGGCTGGCTCAACGACTCGGACCTGTCCGTCCAGGAGTACATCGCCCTCCTGGACGGCGGCATCGACCAGGACGTCGTCAAGATCTCCGCCGACTTCCCGGTCGCCTTCCAGACCGCCTGGTCGATACTGCTGAACAAACTCCGCGACACCGTCCCCGAGTCCGTCGACCTGCTCCGCCTGTGCACCTTCTTCGCGCCGGGCTTCATCCCCGTACGCCTGCTGAAGGAGATGCCGCACGACCAACTGCCGGAACAGATCGCGGGTCTGCTCAACGATCCGCTGCTGTGGAACAAGGCCATCAATCAGCTTCGCCAGTACTCCGTCGTCCGCCTGGAGTCCCACGAGGCGGCCGGCGACGAGGCGGCCTCCTCCGGCGAGTCCCTGTACCTGCACCGCATGGTCCACCAGATCGTCCACAAGGACATGCCCGACGAGGACCGCCGCGAGTTCATCGACGTCGTCCGGCGCGCCCTGGCCGCGGCGGACCCGCGTCGGCCTACGGACACCCGGCTGTGGAGCGGCTACGCGGAGATCGTGCCCCACCTCAAGTACGCGGACGTCCTGCAGAGCAAGGACCCGGCGGTGCAGGGGCTGGTCTTCAACTGCCTTCGCTACATGTACCTCTCGGGCGAGTACGTGGCCGGCATCAAACTCGGCGAACGCGCCATGGAGGCCTGGCGGATCCTGCTCGGCGAGAACCACCCACGCGTCTGGGAGCTGACGCACCACTACGCCAACCTGCTGCGCGTGGTCGGCGACTACCAACGCACCGAGGCCATCGAACGCGCCGCCGTCGAGCACCTGCGCGAGGAGCGCGGCTCCCAGGACCTGGAACATCTCCGCGCCGCCACCGGCCTCGCCGCCGACCTGCGCGGTCTCGCCCGCTACGACGAGGCACTGGAGATCTCCCAGTGGATCTTCGCGGCCTACCGGGACCTCCTGGGCGACGCCGACTCCCGCACCCTGGGCGCCCAGAACAACCTGGCGGTGTCCCTGCGCCTGCTCGGCCGTTTCGAAGAGGCCCTGGACATCGACCGGCGCACCATGGAGTCGCGCAGACAACTGCTGCGCGGCCGGCACCTGTGGACCCTCTCCTCCCAGATCCACTACGCGACCGACCTGCGCTACCTCGGGCGCTACTCCGAGGCGGAATCCGTCCAGACGGAGAGCGTGCGCGAACACCGCATCGTCATGGGGGCCGACAACCCGCAGACCCTGGACGCCGAACACAACCTGGCCCTGTGCCAGTACCGCAGCGGCGACCGCCCGGCCGCGGGGGCCCTGTTCGCCCGCGTACTGGAGCGCTGTGAACGCGTGCTGGGCGAGACCCATCCGCAGACCCTGCGGTTCGCCGCCAACACGAGCTGCTTCGTGCGCGAGCACGGCGACATCGACCAGGCGCGGGAGATCGGCGAGTCCGTCATCGCCCGCTACGAGATGATGCTCCAGGAAGGGCACCCCTACAACGCAGGCGTCCGCGCCAACCACGCCCTCGTCCTGCGGAGCGTCGGCGAACGCGATCACGCCCATGTCGTCATCGAAGAGGCGTTGGCCGACATGACCGTGGCGGTCGGCGAGAACCACCCCTGGACGTTCGGCTGCGCCATCAACGCCGCCGCCCTGCGCAACCTCATCGGCGACCCGGAGTCGGCCGCGGCGCTCACCCAGGACACGGTGACCCGCGCCACCGAGGTCCTCGGCCGCACCCACCCGCTGACCCTCTCGGCCCGCATCGCCCTCGCGGCGGATCTGCGCGGCCTGCGGGACCGCCAGCAGGCGGAGAAGGTCGAACAGGCGGCTCTCGACGACCTGGCCGCCACCCTGGGCGCCCAGCACGTCCACACCATCTCCGCCCGCTCCCGCAACCGGCCCTTCTGGGACTTCGAACCGCAGGAGACGTGACGTAGGAGAACGGGGGACCGGAACACCGAAAGGGCCCGGCCCCGAGTTCGGACGAACTCGGGGCCGGGCCCTTTCGTGCTGCCGTGCCGGAGGCCTACGCCTCGAACACCTCACGCACAAGCTGCTCCTGCTCCGCCTGGTGCCGCTTCGCGGAACCGACGGCGGGGGAGGAGGAGTGCGGACGCGAGATGCGGCGCAGGCGCTCGGCGCCCGGGACGTCCGCGCCGACCGCCAGGTCCAGGTGGTCGATCAGGTTGAGCGCGATGAACGGCCAGGCACCCTGGTTCGCCGGCTCCTCCTGGGCCCACAGGTACTTCTCGGCGTTCGGGTACTTGGCGATCTCCGCCTGGAGCTCGGCACCCGGCAGCGGGTACAGGCGCTCGATACGGATGATCGCCGTGTCCGTGGAGCCGCGCTTCGTCCGCTCGGCCTCCAGGTCGTAGTACAGCTTGCCGGCGCAGAACACGACCTTGCGCACGGCGGAGGCCTCGACCGAGTCGTCGCCGATGACCGGGCGGAACTGGCCCGTCGTGAACTCCTCCGCCTTCGACGCGGCGGCCTTGAGGCGCAGCATCGACTTCGGGGTGAAGACCACCAGCGGCTTGTGGTGCGGGTTGTGCACCTGCCACCGCAGGAGGTGGAAGTAGTTCGCCGGGGACGTCGGCTGGGCGACCGTCATGTTGTTCTGGGCGCAGAGCTGGAGGAAGCGCTCGATCCGGGCCGAGGAGTGGTCCGGGCCCTGGCCCTCGTAGCCGTGCGGGAGCAGCAGGGTGACGCCGGACGTCTGGCCCCACTTCTGCTCGGCGGCCGAGATGTACTCGTCGACGACCGTCTGGGCGCCGTTGACGAAGTCGCCGAACTGCGCCTCCCACATCACCAGCGCGTCCGGGCGGGCCAGCGAGTAGCCGTACTCGAAGCCCATGACCGCGTACTCGGAGAGCAGCGAGTCGTAGACGTTCAGGCGGGCCTGGTCCTCCGAGAGGTACTGGAGCGGGGTGTAGTCCTCGCCCGTGACCCGGTCGATCAGCACCGCGTGACGCGTACCGAACGTGCCGCGGCGCGAGTCCTGGCCGGACAGCCGGACCGGCGTGCCCTCCAGGAGCAGCGAACCGATGGCGAGGGTCTCGCCCATGCCCCAGTCGATCGTGCCGTCCTCGATCATCGCCGCGCGGCGCTGGAGCTGCGGGAGCAGCCGCGGGTGCACGGTGACGTTGTCGGGGATGTTGACCTGGGACTCGGCGATCCGCTTCACGATCTCCTGGGAGACCGCGGTGGCCACGGCGACCGGGAACTCGGCCTGCACGTCCGGGACGTGAGCCTCGGGTGCCTGCGCGACGGCCTCGCGGACCTCGGTGAAGACCTTCTCGAGCTGGCCCTGGAAGTCCTGGAGCGCCTGCTCGGCCTCTTCGAGGGTGATGTCGCCGCGACCGATCAGGGACTCGGTGTAGAGCTTGCGCACCGAGCGCTTCTTGTCGATCAGGTCGTACATCAGCGGCTGCGTGAACGCCGGGTTGTCGGACTCGTTGTGGCCGCGGCGGCGGTAGCAGATGAGGTCGATCACGACGTCCTTGTTGAACGCCTGACGGAACTCGAAGGCCAGACGCGCGACACGGACGACGGCCTCGGGGTCGTCACCGTTCACGTGGAAGATCGGCGCCTCGATCATGCGGGCCACGTCGGTGGCGTACATGGACGAGCGCGACGACTCCGGGGCGGCCGTGAAGCCGACCTGGTTGTTGATGACGATGTGGACCGTGCCGCCCGTGCGGTAGCCGCGGAGCTGCGACATGTTGAGCGTCTCGGCGACCACACCCTGGCCGGCGAAGGCCGCGTCACCGTGCAGGGCGACGGGCAGGACGGTGAAGTCCGTGCCGCCCTTGTTGATGATGTCCTGGCGGGCGCGGACGATGCCCTCGATGATCGGGTCGACCGTCTCCAGGTGGGAGGGGTTCGCCGCCAGCGAGACCTTGATCTGCTCGCCGTCCAGGCCGGTGAAGGTGCCCTGGGCGCCCAGGTGGTACTTCACGTCGCCGGAGCCGTGCATCGACTTCGGGTCGAGGTTGCCCTCGAACTCGCGGAAGATCTGCGCGTACGACTTGCCGACGATGTTCGCGAGGACGTTCAGGCGGCCGCGGTGGGCCATGCCGATGACGACCTCGTCCAGGCGGGACTCCGCGGCGCTGTCGATGACGGCGTCGAGGAGCGGGATGACGGACTCGCCGCCCTCCAGGGAGAAGCGCTTCTGGCCGACGTACTTCGTCTGCAGGAAGGTCTCGAAGGCCTCGGCGGAGTTCAGCCGGCGCAGGATGCGGAGCTGCTCCTCGCGCTCGGGCTTGGAGTGCGGGCGCTCGATGCGGTCCTGGATCCACTTGCGCTGCTTCGGGTCCTGGATGTGCATGAACTCGATGCCGGTGGTGCGGCAGTACGAGTCGCGCAGCACGCCGAGGATGTCGCGCAGCTTCATGAGGGACTTGCCGGAGAAGCCGCCGACGGCGAACTCGCGCTCCAGGTCCCACAGGGTGAGCCCGTGCTCGGTGATGTCCAGGTCGGGGTGCTTGCGCTGCTTGTACTCCAGCGGGTCGGTGTCGGCCATGACGTGGCCGCGGACCCGGTAGGAGTGGATCAGCTCGAAGACGCGGGCGGCCTTGGTGACGTCGTCGTCGTGGCTGGCGTCGATGTCCTTGAGCCAGCGGACCGGCTCGTAGGGGATCCGCAGCGACTCGAAGATCTCGTCGTAGAAGCCGGTCTCGCCGAGCAGGTAGTTCGCGACGACGCGCAGGAACTCGCCGGAGGCGGCGCCCTGGATGACCCGGTGGTCGTAGGTCGACGTGAGCGTCATGACCTTCGCGATGCCGAGCTTGTTCAGGGTGTCCTGGGAGGTGCCCTGGAACTCCGCCGGGTAGTCCATCGAGCCGACGCCCATGATGACCGACTGTCCGGGCATCAGACGCGGGACCGAGTGGACGGTGCCGAGGCCGCCGGGGTTGGTCAGCGAGACCGTGACTCCGGTGAAGTCGTCCATCGTCAGCTTGCCGTCACGGGCGCGGCGGACGATGTCCTCGTAGGCCTGCCAGAACTCGAAGAAGTTCAGCGTCTCGGCCTTCTTGATGCCCGCGACGACGAGCTGGCGGTCGCCGTTGGGCTTCACCAGGTCGATGGCGAGGCCGAAGTTGACGTGCGCGGGCTTGACGAGGGTGGGCTTCCCGTCCTTCTCCGCGAAGTGCCAGTTCATCGACGGCATGGCCTTGATGGCCTGCACCATCGCGTACCCGATGAGGTGGGTGAAGGAGATCTTCCCGCCCCGGGCGCGCTTCAGGTGGTTGTTGATGACGATGCGGTTGTCGAAGAGCAGCTTCACCGGGACCGCGCGCACGGACGTGGCCGTGGGCACCTCCAGCGAGGCGTTCATGTTCTTCGCGACGGCACCGGCGGGACCGCGGAGGGTCACGTACTCGGGGCCCTCGGGCGCCTCGGCGGCCGGAGCGGCCTTCGGCTTCGCGGCGGCCGGAGCGGCAGCGGCGGGAGCCGGCGCGGCGGCAGCGGGCTTCGGAGCCGCGGGAGCGGCGGCCGGAGCGGGCGCAGGCGCGGCCGGGGCCTGGGGAGGAGCCTGGCGCGCCGCGGGCGGCACGGGAGCCGCCGGCGCGGCCGTGGTGGTGGTCCCTGCGGCCCCCGCGGCCGCAGTACCCGCCGTAGCCGAGGCGGCGGGCGCCCCGGGCTTGTAATCGGCGAAGAAGTCCCACCAGGCTCGGTCTACCGAATTCGGGTCCTGGAGGTACTGCTGATAGATCTCGTCGACGAGCCACTCGTTGGCACCGAAGGCGGCCGCGGGGTTCTTCCCGGCGGCTTGGTCATCGGTCGAGATACTCGAGTTACTGGGGGACTGTGGCGACACGGCGCTAACCGCCCTCTTCCGCTTCGCAAGGTGATGGACAGCGGGAATAAAGGCTACGCCTCCCTGGCCGAGAAGGTCAGGCCGGGCCCGTCCAACGTCGCGTAAGTCACATCGGAATCCGTGTTTCGCCCATGGAAATGGCGGGAAACAAGCGAGGTTCCGCTTCGGAATGGGTACGTCGACCACGGGTCGCGGCATGCTTCACGCGGCCCTGTGCCTGATCACACGTGTACGCACCCGGCGACAGCAGTGGATCTTGCGACTCCGGTTCGAACTTTACGTCAACTTGGCAGGGAAGGGAGGCCCGGAAGGATGACCTGGATCCGGCAGCCCCGCTGAGATTCGGCCACACCTATGCGTCCGCCGTGCAGATCCACCGCCCAGCGGGCGATCGCGAGCCCCAGTCCCGTACCGCCGTCGCTGCCCGGACCGTGCGGCGCGGGTACCCCGCCGCGGTTGAACCGCTCGAAGACGCGGTGCCACTCCGACTTCGGGATGCCGGGCCCCTCGTCCAGGACCTCCAGGGCCAGCGACTCGGGATGGTCGCCCCGCCGGGCCCGTACCGTCACCCGGCCGTGCGGCGGGCTGTGCTTGACCGCGTTGTCGATGAGATTCGCCACGACCTGGTGGATCCGCTCCGGGTCCGCGTGCGCGGTCAGCTCCGGCGGGGACACGTCGAGGTGCAGATGGACGTCCGTGCGGGTGTGGCCGCCGCCGGAGCCCGAGGCGAGGTCCGCGCGCGCGGAGGCGACCATGTTGGCCTCCTTCAGCACCCCGGACAGATACGGCCACACCTCGAAGCGCCGCCTGCGCAGCGGTACGACGCCGTTGTCCAGCCGCGACAGGTCGAGAAGGGTCTCCACCAGCCGGCCGAGGCGCTCCGTCTGCTTCAGCGCGGTGCGCATCGTCTCGGGATCGGCCTCCGAGACACCGTCCACGACGTTCTCCAGGACGGCGCGCAATGCCGCGATGGGGGTACGCAGCTCGTGCGAGACGTTCGCCACGAGCTCCTTGCGCTGACGGTCCTGGGCCTCCAGCTCGTCGGCCATGAGGTTGATCGTCTGGGCAAGGTCGCCCAGCTCGTCCCGCCGGTCGTCCCGCACCCGGCGGGTGTAGTCCCCGTGCCAGATCGACCGGGCCACCGCGTTCATCTCGTCCAGCGGCGCGGTGAGCGAGTGCGCCACGAACTGGGTGATCAGCAGCGTGGCGATCATCGAGAAGACCGTGATGAAGCGGAGCTCCGTCTTCGTGTGCACCGCGATCATCGACAGACCGGTGGTGATGAGCACGGAGATGACGACGAGCGCGCCCAGCTTGGTCTTGATCGAGAAGGGCCGCACCTCGCCCCAGCCCGAGCTCCTGCGCTCCGCGGACGCGCGCTCGCCGAGCCCGCGCCCCCGCTCTCCAAGTCCGCTCATCACATCAGCCCCTCACGCGGGACCCGCTCCCACGGGTCCCGACGGTCCTCCGGAGGCCCCGCTCAGGGAGTCGGGGTCTCCAGTGCGTAGCCGACGCCGTGCACCGTACGGATCCGCTCGGCACCGATCTTGCGGCGCAGCGCCTTGATGTGACTGTCGACGGTCCGGGTACCGGAGGCGTCCGCCCAGTCCCACACCTCGGCGAGCAACTGCTCGCGCGAGAGTACGGCACGCGGGGTGTTCGCGAGACAGACCAGCAGGTCGAACTCGGTCGGAGTGAGGTGTACGTCCTCGCTGCGCACCCGCACCCGGCGCTGCGCGTGGTCGATCTCCAGCTCGCCGAGCCGCAGGATGCCGCTGCGCGGGGTGGAGGCCGCGACGACCGCGCGCTCGACCCTGCGGAGCAGGACGTGCACCCGCGCGGCCAGCTCGCGCATCGAGAACGGCTTGGTCATGTAGTCGTCGGCGCCGACCCCGAGCCCGACCAGCATGTCGGTCTCGTCGTCGCGCGCGGTGAGCATCAGCACCGGCACCGGGCGGGCGGCCTGCACGCGCCGGCAGACCTCCAGACCGTCGAAGCCGGGCAGCATGATGTCGAGGATCAGCAGATCGGGCTGCCATGCCTCGGCGGTGTCGACGGCGGCAGGGCCGTCACCCGCGGTTTGCACGAGGAATCCCTCGGCTCGCAGACGGGCCGCGATGGCGTCGACGATCGTGGGGTCGTCCTCGACGACCAAAACCCGGCGCTGAGCGCCCGGAGTCGCCGCCGTGCCGTTCTGGGAGGTGTGTGTCTGCTCCATCGCCCGCCCCTGAAGTGTGCTTTCCGGAATCCGTGGGGTGATCCCATGACTGCGCTTGACGCTTGAATGATCCGCGTCAGGCAAGCAGGGTACGGGCAGTGGGTGCGGCTCGGCTATCCAGGCCTCACCGCGAGATGCACCACGTCGGGAACGCCCCGGGCAACGGGGACCACTTCGGTACGGACCCGTCGGAATCCGGCATTCCGCAAGGTTCCTTCAAATTCCGGAGAGGGCTGCGCCGACCACACCGCGAGGACGCCCCCCGGCCTCAACGCCCTTGCGCAGCTTGCCAGTCCGGACGCCCCGTACAGTCCCGCGTTGCCGTCGGTGACCGTCCAGTCCGGTCCGTTGTCGATGTCGAGGCACAGGGCGTCGAACGTGTCGGAGATCTCATTGACGTAGTCGACGAGGTCTCTCTCGACGATGTCGGTACGCGGGTCGGCGAGCGCCCGGGCCGAGAGCGCGGCGAGGGGACCGTCCCGGTGCCAGTCGATGATCGCCCGCTCGCGCTCGACAACGGTGATGCGCCCCCAGCGGTCACCGGCCGCGGCGTGCGCCAGCGAGAACCCGACGCCGAGGCCGCCGATCAGCACGCTCGGCTCCGGGCGCCCGTCCAGGGCGTCGTACGCCGCGTCCATGAGAAGCCGCTCGGAACGCCCGTCGGAGGTGTCCATGAGGAAGCATCCGTTGGCGATGATCTGCAGAAGGCCGCCGTGGCGCCGCAGCACGACCTCGCCGTACGGGCCCTGTCGGCGGTCGAGGACTTCGGGAGTCTCGTACGAGGCGGTCATGGCCGCCATCCTGGCATTTTCACCTGTACGGGTCGCGGGAATTGCGGGGGAGCGGCTCCCCCCGTCCCCGGGGTGACGGCGGGCCGCACGAGATTGACGCGACCCCCGGTCGGCGGCTGCCGCGGGCCTCGCCCGAGACTCCGGCCCCGGCCGCGCGCACCCTTTCTTGAGGAGTTGCTGCGAATCGCCCGTCTTGCTTCCGTGTCCGCCGGGCCGGAGCACGGCGCTTCTCCTTTGAATCCCCTCCCCGCTGTGCCCCGGCAGCGCGCGTCCTGCTCCGGCCGCGCCGGTCGGCGTCGCGACCTGGCCCGCGATGCGGCGACGGCGCCGGTATGGCCGCACAGCCGGCGTAGGCAGCGCAGACCGCACGGGTCGCATGGCCCGTGCGGCTATACCGGCCCTGAGGCGCGGGCTCCCCGACGAGCCCGCGCCTCAGGGCCGGGCCACGCCTCAGGGCCGGGCCACGCCTCAGGGCCGGGCCACGCCTCAGGGCCGGGCCACGCTTCGACCGGGCCACGCTCCGGTCGGCTCACGGGCCTCTTCCTCGCCCCGGCGCACTGGAGCGGACAGGAAGCGACCCGTTGAGCCATCGGAGGGAGGGCCGAGGGAGGGCCGGCTAACGGATGGGCGCCCCGTTCTGGGCGTCGGACGCGGACTGCCATGCCTGCATGCCCGCCAGGGAGGCCTCCTTGGCCTGCCGCCACTTGATGGCCGCCACCTGCGACGGAGGCACATCCATGGCGCGGATCAGGCGCCGGCCCGCGGTGAACACGGCGGCGGCCGCGATGACCATGCCGGTGCACGCGACCAGGGCACCGGCCGCGGTCAGCACGGCACCGGTCGTGACGAGCCGGGTGTCGATCTCGAGCTTGTTCTGGGCGAGGTGATGGTTCATGACTCCACGATCCGAGCCGGACGGCCACCCCGCATCCCGGGCGGTGTTCGCGACGGCCACGAGGCCCGGACAGCGGCCCGAGGATCAGCGGCCCGGAGCCGATCGCTCACAGCGAACGCCCCCCGGGGAACATTGCGAGCCCGCCGTGCATTGAGCCGACATAGCTCAACTT
This sequence comes from Streptomyces sp. NPDC005070, assembly GCF_053600395.1. NCBI lineage: Bacteria > Bacillati > Actinomycetota > Actinomycetes > Kitasatosporales > Streptomycetaceae > Streptomyces > Streptomyces sp. NPDC005070. The sequence continues at coordinate 28,055 of NZ_JBSFZS010000011.1, forward strand.
GACTGCCGAAGGGGAGATCATGGCTTCGACGTCCGCATCACTCACCCTGCCCGTGCTGCCGCTCGATGACGAGGTCGTGCTGCCCGGAATGGTGGTGCCGCTGGATCTGAACGACACCGACGTGCGTGCCGCGGTGGAGGCCGCTCAGGCCGCTGCCCGTTCAACGCCCGGAAAGCCTCAGGTACTCCTGGTGCCACGCATCGACGGGACCTACGCGAGCACCGGCGTGCTCGGCACGGTCGAGCAGGTCGGCCGGCTGGCCGACGGTGACCCGGGCGCGCTGATCCGAGGGCGCGGGCGCGTGAGGGTGGGCGCGGGGACCACCGGTCCCGGTGCCGCACTGTGGGTCGAGGGCACCCGGGTCGAGGAGACCGTGCCCGACCCGCTGCCCGGCCGGGTCACCGACCTGGTGAAGGAATACAAGGCCCTGGCGACGAGCTGGCTGCGCAAGCGCGCCGCCTGGCAGGTCGTGGACAGGGTGCAGCAGATCGACGACGTTTCCGCCCTTGCCGACAATTCCGGTTACTCACCGTTCCTCACCGTGGAGCAGAAGGTCGAACTGCTGGAGACCGCCGACCCGGTGGCCCGGCTCAAGCTCGCCACCGAACACCTCCGCGAGCACCTCGCCGAGCAGGATGTCGCCGAGTCCATCGCCAAGGACGTCCAGGAGGGCGTCGACAAGCAGCAGCGCGAGTTCCTGCTGCGCCGCCAGCTCGAAGCCGTACGCAAGGAGCTGCGCGACCTCAAGGGAGAGGACGGCGAGGACGAGTCCGACGACTACCGCGCCCGTGTCGAGGCCGCCGACCTTCCCGAGAGCGTCCGCGAGGCCGCCCTCAAGGAGGTCGAGAAGCTGGAGCGCTCCAGTGACCAGTCGCCCGAGGGAAGCTGGATCCGGACCTGGCTCGACACCGTCCTGGAACTGCCGTGGAACGAACGGACCGCGGACGCGTACGACATCAGGGGCGCCCAGGCCGTGCTCGACGCCGAGCACGCCGGTCTGGAGGACGTGAAGGAGCGCATCACCGAGTACCTGGCGGTGCGCAAGCGGCGTTCCGAGCGCGGTCTCGGAGTCGTCGGCGGCCGGCGTGGCGGCGCCGTGCTCGCGCTCGTCGGCCCGCCCGGCGTCGGCAAGACCTCGCTCGGTGAGTCCGTCGCGCACGCCATGGGCCGCAAGTTCGTCCGCGTCGCCCTCGGCGGCGTCCGGGACGAGGCCGAGATCCGCGGCCACCGCCGTACGTACGTGGGCGCGCTGCCCGGCCGGATCGTCCGCGCGATCAAGGAAGCCGGGTCGATGAACCCGGTGGTCCTGCTCGACGAGATCGACAAGGTCGGCTCCGACTTCCGGGGCGACCCGGCGGCGGCGCTGCTCGAAGTCCTCGACCCGGCGCAGAACCACACCTTCCGCGACCACTACCTGGAGGTCGAACTCGACCTCTCCGACGTCGTGTTCCTGGCCACGGCCAACGTCCTGGAGGCCATCCCGGAGGCCCTGCTCGACCGTATGGAGCTGGTCCGCCTGGACGGCTACACCGAGGACGAGAAGGTCGTCATCGCCCGGGACCACCTGCTGCCGCGTCAGCTCGAGCGGGCGGGCCTGGAGAAGGACGAGGTCGTCCTCGACGAGAGCGCGCTGCGCAGGCTCGCTGGGGAGTACACCCGGGAAGCGGGCGTACGGAACCTGGAGCGGGGCATCGCCCGGCTGCTGCGCAAGGTCGCGGCCCAGCACGAACTGGGGCGCAGGGAGCTGCCGTTCACGGTGACCGACGCCGATCTGCGCGAGCTCATCGGGCGCCCGCACCACGTGCCCGAGTCGGCGCAGGACCCGGCCGAGCGCCGTACGGCGGTGCCCGGTGTCGCCACCGGCCTGGCGGTCACCGGCGCGGGCGGTGACGTCCTCTACGTGGAGGCGTCGCTGGCCGACCCGGAGACGGGCGCGGCCGGTCTGACCCTCACGGGCCAGCTCGGCGACGTGATGAAGGAGTCGGCGCAGATCGCGCTCTCCTTCCTGCGCTCGCACGGCGCGGAGCTCGAACTCCCCGTCGGCGACCTGAAGGACCGCGGCGCGCACATCCACTTCCCGGCGGGCGCGGTCCCGAAGGACGGTCCGAGCGCGGGTGTCACCATGACGACCGCCCTGGCGTCGCTGCTGTCGGGCCGGCTGGTCCGCACGGACGTCGCCATGACCGGTGAGGTCTCGCTGACCGGGAGGGTCCTGCCGATCGGCGGGGTGAAGCAGAAGCTGCTCGCCGCGCACCGGGCGGGTGTCACGACCGTGATCATCCCCAAGCGCAACGAGGCCGATCTGGACGACGTCCCGGCCGAGGTCCTGGAGAAGCTCGACGTCCACACCGTCACGGACGTCCGCCAGGTCCTGGAGCTGGCACTGGCGCCGGCGACGAACGGTGCCGTGTCGGAGGTTCCGGTAGCGGCGTGACGGACGCTGCCGGAAGGGAAGGCCCGGGTCCCGTGAGGGAGGCCCGGGCCTTCGCCGTGCCATGCGCCGAGCGCCATGCGCCGAGCGCCTTCTCCGTACGGCGGCGCCTCCGCCGGGCGTGCCGCCGTACGGGGAAGGCGCGCCTCAGCCGTTGGCCAGTGCCTGCACCCGGTCGAGCGCCCCGTTGAACTTGTCGTGGTCCCCGACCGTCGGTCCCGACGACGTGTACTGCCACATCGTGTAGTAGTCCCAGCCCGCCGGGAGCGTTCCCGGATCGGAGGCGTACCGCGCGATCCAGAGAGGACTGGCGGAGGCGAAGCCGCCGTAGTTGCCGGTGCACTGCGTCCACCAGCTCGCGGCCGTGTAGATCACCGCGTCACGGCCGGTCCTGGCCCTGTACTGGGTGAGGAAGCTGCTGATCCAGCTCACCATCGCGCTCTGGGTCTTGCCGTAGCAGGCGGCCCCGTACGGGTTCCACTCGATGTCGAGCGTGCCGGGCAGTGTCCTGCCGTCGCCCGACCAGCCGCCGCCGTGGTCGACGAAGTAGTTGGCCTGGGTGGCGCCTGTCGTGGTGTCCGGGGTCGCGAAGTGGTACGACCCGCGGATCATGCCGATGGTGTAGGCGCCGTTGTACTGCTGGGCGAAGTACGGGTTCGTGTAGTACGTCCCCTCGCTGGCCTTGGTGTAGGCCCACCTGACCCCGCTGTTCCACAGCGTCGACCAGGCGACGTTGCCCTGGTACCCGGCGACGTCGACCCCTTCCGTCTGGGTGGCGTCACCGGTGGTCGGCGTGCCGCCCTGACCGTCGTGGGCGACGACTCCCATGCCCATCCGGGCGGTGCCCCGGGCGGGGATGTCGGCGGCGGAGGAGGGGAGGGTGGAGAGGAGGGAGAAGGCGGCGAGCAGGGTTCCGGCCGCGAGCACGCGCAGGCGGCGGGCCGTTCCGGATCTGTGCACGGACATGTGCGTGCCTCCGAAGGGCGAGGGAGCTCCGGAGCCCGGGGGGAGCTCGGCGGAGCTCGGTGGGGGGAAAGCGCGGGCATGCGTGCCCCGGGGGGATCAGGTCGTCCTTGACCTGGGAGTGGCGTGCGCATGCCAGTAAATGTGTCTGATAAAGAAGCTACGCACGTAGACGACGGCGTGGGAAGAGGGGCCGGAGGCTGCCGTTGGTCTACGCCTGCGAAATACTGGCGGAGCTGCGGCAACGGTGAGTTCTGGCAGAAACTTTCAGGATCGGGAAACCGGGTCAGGGGTGCTGACGTGCACGAGGGCGGGAACGACGGCGGACGTCCGGTCGAATCCGGCGTGTCGGGAAATGGTGTGGACCGGCCCGAGGTGCCCGGAGTCGGGGACCGCGAGTTCCTGTCCCTGGAGCGCGAGTTGACCGTGTTCCTGCGCCGCGCCCGGGCCAACCAGGGGGAGATGGCCCGCGAGGTGCATCCGGACCTGGAGTCCGCCGCGTACGGACTCCTCGTCCGTCTGGAGGAGTGCGGCCGCCAGCGTGCCACGGAACTCGCCGCCTACATCGGCGTCGGCAAGGCCACGATGTCCCGGCAGCTCCGCGCCCTGGAGGAGCTGGGCCTGGTCGCGCGCGAACCCGACCCCGGCGACGGCCGCGCCTGGCTCGTCCACCTCACCGACGAGGGCCGCGGCCGTGTCTCCAGTGTCCGCGAGGCCCGCCGGGCCCGCTATGTCCGTCAACTCGCCCACTGGGACCAGGACGAGGTGGCGGAACTCGCCCGGCTGCTGAACCAGCTCAACCGCGGCATGGAGAAGTAGCCCCCGCCCGCCCGGCTGCCGCAGATCTTCCCTTCCCCTCTCCTTTCCCTCCGCAGCTCGACTCCCCTTCCCCCCCCGCAGCTCGACTCGCCATCCCCGGGCTGCTCACCACCCCCTGGCTGCGCGCACCCTTCGGCTGCTCACAACCCCTCAGGGCCCCTGGCCACCCCGTTCGGCCCCTCTCCCAGCTCCACGAACACCACCGTCGCGTCGTCGTGCGCCTTGCCGCGCCGCGATCCCGGCCGCTCCGCCGCGTCCGCGCGCTCCAGACGCCGTACGCGCTCGACGAGCGAGGCGGAGCCCTCCTCGCGCACCAGCGCGAACAGCTCGGACCAGTCACCCGCGTCGAACCTCTCCACCCAGCGGGTCGCGCCGTCCGTGAGAGCCGTCAGGGCGCGGACCGAGGACCGGGGAAGCGTGCCCGTCACCGCGCGCGAGGCCACCGAGGGGTCCGCGGCCGCCGTGAAGAACCCGCCCTCCTTGTTGCGGACGGTGGAGTCGGCGACGGCGTCCGAGACGAGGGACGCCCGGGGGAGCCGGGAGAGGCGGTCATCCAGGAGGACGGTGACCTCGCCGGCGGGGGATTCCACCAGCAGCGCCGAGTCCGAGAGGATCAGGTACTCCACCTGCGACGCGGACCACCGGGTGAGGACCACGGTTGCCTGAGGCGTGCGCGGGTGAGAAAGGTCACAGGAGTCGGCGTGCGCGTCGGCGACGCGGCGAATCGCCCGGGACAGGACCTCCGCCAGGGGCAAATCCCCTTGCGAAACGGACAGTTCGGTCAGTGCTCCGCCGAGCCGTGCGCAGAACCAGGGGACCGAATGCAGACAGCCGTCGTCACCCCGGGGCGGTGTCACCCCGTCGAGCACGACCAGTGAACCGCCTTGTCCTGGGGCGGGAAGCCCGACCGATGCGAAGTCCTCATTGGGGCGGTCCGGGTCACCGGGCTCCGACACGAGTTCAGTGCGCATTCCGCCAGTCTGCACGAGCCCTTCACAAGGGCTCCGAAAGAACGCCGGGGAACGCCCGACGTGCGGTTCAGCCGTGCGGGCGCCGGGTTTGGCCTGGAATGATCGACTCCGGCAAGACGTGGCGGCGAATACTGCCAAAGCCCGTCCCCGACGTCCAACCGGCCCGCCGTGCGGGCCGGTCGCGAGCACCGGGGAGACTTGCCCGCCAACTCCCCTCCGATGTTCACTCCTTCGGGTGGCGGGTCAGATGATGCGGGGCCACTGCCCACCGGCACTGGGAGGGTCGGGAGCCGTACCGGGCGTACGCCGCGATTGACGGGACGTCACCCGGGCCCCAAATGGGTACACGAGTCAGGAATGCGAGCACCGGTGCAGAAGACGCGGCCGAGGCGCACAGGCAAGAAGACGGCCTCCAACTCCACAGAGGGTGGCGCCGTCGGCGACGCCGCCGACTCCACGGGCCGGGGCAGGACCGCCCACGTACGCAACCGGCTGATCGTGGCCGTGGCGGTCGTCGCGGCCGCCATCGCCGGAGCCGGGGCGCCCATGGTGCTGTCCGCCTCACAGCAACTGAACGACTCCCAGAACCTGGTGACGCTCGCCGAGCGCACCCAGCAGGCGCTGACCCTCGCGCACGCGCTGGCCGACGAGCGCGACGAGGTCACCTCGTACGTCGCCGCCGGCAGGCCCCAGGCCAAGGCCCCCTCCGAGAAGCGCAGCGCCCTGGTCGACCGGCAGGTCGACGAGCTGCGCGCGGACGCGGACGCCCCCGCCGCCCTGCTCACGGACCTCGACGGCATCGCGACGCTCAGGCGAGCAGCGCTCACCGGCAAGAGCACCGCTCTCGAAGCGCACCAGTCGTACTCCGACGCCATCGCCGAACTCCACGCCCTCGCCGAGGACCTGGCCGACCGGATGCCGCCGCGCGCGGGCTCCGGCGCGCACTCCCTCGCCGAGCTGGACACCGCCGTCCAGCAGTCCGCCGCCGCCCGCGGACTGCTCCTGGCGGCCCTCGGCATCCCCCACACCACCCAGAGCGTCTACAACCCGGTCACGGGTCTGACGGGCACCACGAACGTCTCGTCGGCCGCCGACACCAAGCGGCGCGACGCGCTGAGCGCCGCCGCCCAGCAGGCGCGCCTCCGCTCCGACGCGGCCATTGCGAACTTCCGCGAGACCGCACCCAAGCAGGCCGTGACGTCGTACGACTCCACGGTCACCGGCCCCGACGTCGGCTCCGCGGAGAAGTACCTTGCGAACCTCACCGGGCAGTCCACGCTCTCCGACTCCACGCTCGGCACCAACACCAAGAAGCTGGACGCGGCCCTGTCCGCCCGGATCGAGCTGATGCGCGGCGCGGAGGCCTCCCTCAACGACCACCGCACCAAGGACCTCGCGAAGCTGCGGGACGACGACGTCACCGCGCTGGAGCTGCGCGTCACCCTCCTCGGCGTCCTGATGCTCGTCGCGGCCGGCATGACGACGGCCATGGCCCGCAGCCTCACCCGACCGCTCGCCGTCCTGCGGCTCGGCTCGGCCCGGCTCGCCGCCGACCCGGCCGCCGCGGAACCGGTCAAGTTCACCGGCCGCAACGACGAGTTCGCCCAGGTCGTCCGCTCCGTCAACGCGCTGCACCGGCACGTGACCACGCTGCACGAGCGGAACGCCACCCTCGAAGGCGACCGCAAGCATCTCATCGGCCAGCGCCAGCAGATGGCCGACGAGCGCGACCGGCTGCGCGGCGAACTCGCCCAGGCGGCGGCCAACCTGGAGCAGGTGCGCGGCACCATCCACAGCACCTTCGTGAACCTCGCGCTGCGCACCCTCGGCCTCGTCGAGCGCCAGCTCGGCGTCATCGAGGGCCTGGAGGAGCGCGAGCAGGACCCGGACCGCCTCTCCACCCTCTTCAAGCTCGACCACTTCGCCACCGTCATGCGGCGGCACAGTGAGAACCTCCTCGTCCTCGCGGGCGCCGAGCACGTCCAGCACCACGCGGGCCCGGTCCCGCTCATCGACATCGCGCGGGCCTCGGTCAGCGAGATCGAACGGTACGAACGGGTACGGATCGCCGCGCTGCCCCCGCACGCGCACATCGCCGGGTACGCCGCCGACGACATCAGCCACCTGGTGGCCGAACTCCTGGAGAACGCCACCTCGTTCTCGCCGCCCGACGTGCCCGTCGAGGTCTCCGGCTGGCTGCTGGAGAGCGGTGACGTGATGCTCTCCGTGCAGGACGAGGGCATCGGCATGACCGACGACCGGATGAGGCATCTCAACGCCCGCCTCTCCGAGTTCGACCCCGAGGACACGTACGACCAGGAGAGCGGCGAGGGACTCGGCCTCGGCCTGTACGTCGTGGCCCGGCTCGCCCACCGGCACGGCGTACGGGTGAAGCTGCGCGAGCAGAAGCAGGGCGGGGTGGCCGCCGTGGTCGTCCTCCCGAAGACACTGCTCGCCGCCGCGCCGTCGTCCACCGTCCCCGCCTCCGTCCGGCTGGCCGGCGGCGCCCCCGCGGTGGCCCTGCCCGGAGCGGACGCCGAGGCCAACTCCAACGTGCTGCGCGGCCGTTCGATCCTGCGTGGCTCGGTGACGGCCTCGGCCGGCGCCGAGGACCCGCTGATCGCGGCGGCCGAGGCGACCCTTCAGGGCTCCGTCACCGAACCGCGGACGGCGCCCGAGCCGACGCCGGCCCCCGAGTCCGGGCCGGCCGCCCGGATTCCGGTCATCCCGGCGCCCCGCGAGCCCGAGCCGGAGCTCAGCTCCGAGACGACGATGGAGCTGCTGCTCCCGGAGCTGGCCCCCGAGGCCCCCGCCCCGGCCGCGGCCGAAGAACCGACCGGCACGATCGACGCACCCGCCCCGGCCACCTTCGAGGCGCCTGAGACGCCCGGCCCCGTCGCCGAGGTGCCCGCGGACGCTGCCACCGGCACCGCCCACGCCGTCGGCACCACCGGCACGACCGCCGCCGCACCGCACCCCGCCGGCACGACCGCGGATCCGGCGGCCGCCGACCCGTATGCCATCGGCCCCGACGGCCACGAGCGTGTCTCCGACGACCACGAGCGTGTCACCGACGGCCACGAGCGGGTCTCCGACGAACACCCCAGGCTCACCGACAAGGGCCTGCCCAAACGCACACCGAAGATCTCCGCCCCCGCCGCCGCCCCGCGGCCCCGCGCGGGCGGCGTTGACGCTGAGGCCCTGCGCCGCAGGCTCGGCGGGTTCCACCGGGGTGCGATCGAAGGCCGTCGCGACGTGGAGGCCGAGATCGCCGACCGGACGGCGGAGACCCCCACGCCCGAAGGACAGACCCCGCCGGCCCCCACACCCGCACACGTGCCCGCAGGACCCGCGCCCACCGGGCACCAGCCCAGCGCACAGGACGTGAAAGCACCTGGGGGCACCGTCGAGGAGGCAAGCAGTTGACCGCGACCAGTACCTTCGGCCTGAGCAGCGAAGCACGTAACCTGCACTGGCTTCTGACCAATCTCGTCGAGGAGGTGCCCGGCCTCCAGTCGGTCGCGGTCGTCTCCTCCGACGGCCTGCTGCTGCTCTCCTCCGACCCCGGCCGCAACGCCGAGGCGAGGACGGCCGAGAGCGCCAGGCCGACCGGACCCAAGGGCTCCGCGGCCGACCTCGCCACCATCGTCTCCGGCATCGGCAGCCTCACCCTCGGCGCCGCCAAGCTGATGGACAACGGCGGCGTCAAGCAGACCATGGTCGCGATGGACGAGGGCAGCCTCTTCGTCATGGCGATCAGCGACGGTTCCCTGCTCGGCGTGCACGGTTCCGCGGACTGCGACATGAGCGTGGTGGCGTACCACATGGCGCTCTTCGTCGGCCGGGCCGGACACGTCCTGACCCCCGAGCTGCGCATCGAGCTCCGAAAATCCCTCGAGGCCGACGCTCCCGGGAGTGCCTGATGACCGCGTCGAACGGCGTCAGGAAGCTTCCGGTCCGCGGCGGCGACCGCAAGCCCGCCCGCGTACGCCCCTATTCGCTCACCGGCGGACGGACGCGCTTCGGCCACGTCCTGCTGGTCGAGACGTTCGTGGCCGCGCTGGACGCTCCCGAGGCGCGCAAGGAGCTGACCAACGGCTCGCTCACCACCCGGGTCATGCCCGAGATGCGGGCCATCGTCGAACTCTGCCGCCGGATGCGTACGGTGGCCGAGATCGCCGCGCTTCTCAGGATGCCGCTCGGAGTGGTCCGCGTGCTCTTGAGTGATCTGGCGGACCAGGGAAAGATCCGCGTGTACGGAACAGGCCACGGTCCGGGACAGCCCGACCGTGCCCTGCTGGAAAGGGTGCTGAGTGGACTCCGTCGTCTCTGACGCCGAACCTGGCGTCGCTCCCCTCCTCGACGATGAGGAGAATCTGCAGGCCTGGCAGACGGACCGCACGCGCGCGCCGATCGCCACGAAGATCGTGGTGGCCGGCGGCTTCGGCGTCGGCAAGACCACGCTCGTGACGTCCGTCTCGGAGATCACGCCTCTCCAGACGGAGGCGCTGATGACCCAGGCCAGCGAGGAAACCGACGACCTCTCGGGTACGCCGGACAAGCTGACCACCACCGTGGCCATGGACTTCGGGCGCATCACGCTCGACGACGACCTGGTGCTCTATCTCTTCGGCACGCCGGGCCAGCAGCGGTTCTGGTTCATGTGGGACGACCTGGTGCGCGGCGCGATCGGCGCGGTGGTCCTCGCCGACACCCGCCGCCTCTCGGACTGCTTCCCGGCACTCGACTACTTCGAGAGCTGCGGGCTGCCGTACGTCGTCGCCGTCAACCACTTCGACGGAACCGACGAGTTCGAGCCCGACGATGTGCGCGAGGCCCTCACGGTTCCTCCGCACATACCTGTCATGATCATGGACGCGCGCCGCAAGATCTCGGTCGTCGAGACCCTGCTCGCGCTCGTCGGCCACGCGCTCGAAGTCAGCCCCGAATAGGGACGCCCGACTCCTAGGAGAAGCACCCCGCATGCGGAAGATACTCGTCGTGGGGGCCGGCCAGTCCGGCCTCCAGCTCGCCCTCGGACTCCAGTCGCAGGGGTACGAGGTCACCCTGATGTCGAACCGGACGGCGGACGAGATCCGTTCCGGCCGGGTCATGTCGACGCAGTGCATGTTCGACACGGCGCTCCAGCACGAGCGCGATCTGCAGCTCAACTTCTGGGAGTCCCAGGCCCCGAAGATCGAAGGGCTCGGGGTCTCCGTCGCGGTCCCCGGCTCGTTCGACCCGGGTCCCTCGCAGCGCGCCATCGACTGGGTCGGCAGGCTCGACGGTTACGCGCAGTCCGTCGACCAGCGGGTCAAGATGGCCGGCTGGATGGAGACGTTCGCGCAGCGCGGCGGCCAGTTGGTGATCCACGGTGCCGCGGTCTCCGACCTCGACTACTTCTCCCGCGCGTACGACCTGGTGCTGGTCTCGGCGGGCAAGGGCGAACTCGTCTCGATGTTCGGCCGTGACGCCTCCCGCTCCCCCTACACCGAGCCGCAGCGCGCCCTCGCGGTGTCGTACGTGCACGGCCTGGGCCCGCGTCCGGAGCACCCGGACTACGACGCGGTCCGCTGCAACCTGGTCCCCGGTGTCGGCGAGCTCTTCATCATGCCGACCCTCACCACGTCGGGCCGCGCCGACATCCTCTTCTGGGAGGGCATCCCCGGCGGGCCGCTGGACGCCTTCAACGGTGTGAAGGACCCCGCCGAGCACCTCGCCCTGACCCTGGAACTCATGGAGCGGTTCACGCCCTGGGAGTACGCGCGCGCCACCAACGTCGAACTGACCGACGCGGGCGGCACGTTGTCCGGCCGGTACGCCCCCACCGTCCGCAACCCGATCGGCCGTCTCCCCGGCGGGGGACTGGTCCTCGGGGTCGCCGACGTCGTCGTGGCCAACGACCCGATCACCGGCCAGGGCTCCAACTCGGCCTCCAAGTGCGCCGCCGCCTACCTCGCCTCGATCGTCGAGCAGGGCGAGAAGCCCTTCGACGAGGAGTGGATGCAGGCGACGTTCGACCGCTACTGGGACACCGCGCAGCACGTCACCAAGTGGACCAACGCGATGCTGGGCGTCCCGCCGGAGCACGTGCTCAACCTGATCGGAGCGGCGGGCCAACTCCCGCCCGTGGCCGACCGTTTCGCCAACGGCTTCAACAACCCGGCCGACTTCGAGAACTTCTTCTTCGACCCCGAGAAGACGAACGCCTACCTGGCCTCGGTCACCGGGGCCTGACGCCCCTCCGGCCCGCGGTTCAGCCGTCGTCGCCTGTCGCCGTCGGTTCTTCTCGGACAGCTCATGGACGGCCCCAGGGGTAACCCTCTGGGGCCGTCCGTGTTTTCCGTCGCCCGACCCCCTCGATGCGCATAGGTGTTCCCGAGTCTTCACGGACGAACGCGGATGATCGTCTTCCCCTTGCGTCGCTCGCTCGGGTTGAGGGCGGCGACGGCGTCGTCGAGGGTCGAGACGTCACCGATGTTCGTCCGCAGCCGTCCGTCCCGCACCCGCTGCACGATCTCGCCCAGTTCTGCACGATCGGCCTCGACGACGAAGTCCACCGCCAGCCCCTCGGCGGGTCGCGCCTCGACCGGGCCGACGATGGACACCAGCGTTCCTCCAGCCTTGATAAGGGCAGCGGACCGCTTCTGAACGTCGCCGCCGATGACGTCGAAGACCAGATCGACGTCGCCGACGTCTTTCAGCGCGTCATTCTCAAGGTCGACGAACTCATGCGCGCCGAAGTCGAGTGCCTTCTCACGGTCGGCGGCGCGTCCGGTGCCGATGACGTAAGCGCCGGCCTCACGTGCGAGCTGGGTCACCATCGTCCCGACCGCCCCGGCCGCGCCATGGGCGAGGACGGTCTGGCCGGACTGAAGGCGGCCGTGCTGGAACAGCCCCTGCCACGCGGTCAGACCTGAGATCGGCAGGGACGCGCCTACCGTGAAGTCGACGTCGCCGGGCAGCGGCGCGAGGTTGCGTGCTTCGATCGCCACGTACTCCGCCAGGGTGCCGTCACGGTGCCAGTCGGCGAGGCCGAACACCCGCTGCCCGACCGACAGCCCCGTCGTGCCGTAGCCGAGGGCGGTGACCACTCCGGCCAGCTCATGGCCGGGGATCGACGGTGTCTTGTCACGGCCGGCGCGATCGGTCCAGGTCGATGGCCACTCCATCTCGGTCGGGACGAAGCCCGATGCGTGAATCCGAACGATGACGTCGTTGATCGATGCCTGGGGCTCCGGCCGCTCCACCAGCGTCATCCCCGCCGTTCCCGCAGCCTGGTCCGTCACCACGATCGCTTTCATGGGAATTGCCTCCTCGGTCATCTGTCTCTTTGGTGGAAACGTTGCAGGGATGGAGAGCCCGTTCGACATCCCCTCGGCGGGGCTGATGGGACGCGGCCGGCCGATCTGGACAGCGTCGGCCGGACTGCTATTCGCTCGTCGTCATGTCTTCGACCCTAGGAGCGGAGCAGCCCAGGAGTATGGTCCATTTTCATGGCGAAACCTTGGGCCACTCCGGGGTTCGACCTGCTGGTCGACGACCGGGCCGGGCCTGCGCAAAGGACTGAGAAGTCGCTGCCGAACGCCGTAGCCATGGGGGCGTTCAGGGTGCGGATGGTGCCGTCCGGGTACAGCGGAGGCGAGGATTCGGCGGTCGAAGGAGCCATCCGAGGCGTCCTTTCGGGCGGGCCAGGTGCAAGGCGCCACTGCGCTCGTTGTCGGCCTGGCCATGCTGGTGTACGGCGCTACGGCACGGTGAATCCCTTCGCTGCCGGATCTCAACGGCTCCGCCCACTGCCACTGAGGGTCTTACGTATGCGCTGCCCTCGGTCCGTGTAGCACCGCGACCGTGCTGACCACACAAGAATGCTCACCAACCCACCATCCACCTCAGCTCCCAACTGCGCCGAACGAAGAGGCGTGGAAGCCCGCTCTCGTTTCGGCCGGAGTCGCTACCGTCTACGACGAGGCCCAGCGCCCGGGCTGACGGCCCACAGACGGTCCACGGCCCGTCCGTCAGCAGCCCGCCTGTTGGCGAGGAGGTGCAGGTAGATGACCTACGGGTTCGTGGGTCGGCCCTCTCGCGGGGCAGTGCGGCGGCGGACCCACGCATCCACGCATCGCATCCACCCACCCGCCAGCCCGGCGGTCTACTCACAGCCGGGCGGGTTCTTCGTGGCCGGGACGAACTGCAGGGTGGGCATCCCGGCGGCGTCGAAGTTCGCGGTGTCCGGGCCGATCAGGGTCATGTAACCGGGGAGGGACTGGGCGTACGGCGAGGACCGCTTGCCCCGGACCTGTTCGACACCGGGGAAGACCGTGTCGAGGACCCACCAACGGCCGCCGAACCTGACCCACTTGATTCCGCAGTGCGTGTAAATGTCGTACGGATAAGGCTTGTTCCGCACGGGCTTCGCCGGCCCTTCGTTCCCCTCGCCCGCCTCGGCGGAGCGGGCGGGCAGGGTGGGGCCGCGGTACCCCTCGGAGGCCGGGGTGTCGGTCAGGGACGAGCAGCCGGTGAGCAGCAGCCCGGCGCTCAGGAGCAGGACGGCGGCTCGGCGCGATGTCTTCATGGTCCCAGGACGCCCGGGGTTCGCGTTCCGTTCGATGCCCCCCGGTATCCCGCCCTGCCGTGCGCCCGTCCGAGCCCGACCGGCACTACTCCGTCACGGTGGCCGGTCCGGCCGAGGCGTAGCCCTCGTCGGATCCGTCCGCTCCGTCCGTCGCGTGCTCGGGGAGTTCGGGCGGGGTGTACCGCGGCAGGGGTTCCCCGTCCGGGTCCGGGCGTACGGTGCCCAGCAGGGGGTTGGCCGCGATGGGGGACACCTTGATCTTCGCTCCGGGCCGCGGCGCCTGCACCACCATCCCGTCGCCCAGGTACATGGCGACGTGCGTGGCCTCGGGGAAGTAGATCACCAGATCGCCGGGACGCAGCTCGTCCAGCGGGATTCTCGGAAGCTCGGCCCACTGTTCCTGGCTGGTGCGGGGGATGGGCCGGCCGGCCCGCTCCCAGGACTGGGACGTCAGCCCCGAGCAGTCGTAGGCCTTCGGGCCCTCCGCACCCCACTCGTACGGCTTCCCGATCTGCTCGACGGCGTAGCGCAGCGCCTCCTCGCCCTCCCGCGTGGGCGGACGCACGCTGCTGAGGGAGCCGGACGCCATGATCTTCTTCTGGGCCGCGTCGGTTCCCGACTTCTCCACCCGGCCCATTTCTGCGAGCTGTTCCGCGGTCAGTGAGGCCAGCAGCCGCTCCACGTCGTCAAGACGCTCGCGCACCTCGTCCCGCTCCTTCTTCTGCCGCGCGGCGAGGGAGAGCTGTCCGTCCAGTGCCTTGCGGGCCGCACGCGCGAGCCCGTCGGTCCGCTTCTCGCCGCCCGCGACCCGCCGCACGGTCTGGGCCCGCTCCAGCGACAACTGCCCGATCAGGTGCCCCTGGTCGAGGGCGTGCTGCGGATCCCGGGCGAGCAGCAGGCGTACGTACGGGGAGATCTCGTCGCCGCCCTGGTACTGCTGCCGGGCCAGCCGTCCGGCGGCGATCCGGCTGTCCTCCAGCGACAGGCGGGCCCGGGCGAGGCGGGCGTCGAGCGCGGCGACCTCCGCGCGCTGCTTCTTCAGCTTCTCGGCGGTGCCGTTGTACGTCTCGGTGGCGCGTTCGGCGTCCCGGTAGAGCCGCTGAAGGTCCGTCAGCAGCGAGGCGACGGACTGCCGGGCGTCGGGACCGGGCTCGGGTGCGGCCATCACGGGTGCGGAGGGGAACAGCGCCCCGACCGCCACAGCCCCCGTGCAGACCAGACGCAGAAGCCTTCCTGACATGTCATCACCTCCGGTGCCGGGGTGGTCCGTCCACCACCCGTCTCGCACCGGAAGGATCGGACCACCGCACCCCGGACGCCCGCCGGGAGAGCGCTTCGGCCCAAGAACATCACTCGTCGGCGTTGCCGCCCGGCGTGGCGCCGCCGGGGCCCCCGCCCTTGTGCGTGCCAGGAGACCAGGGCAGCTTGAACCGGCGTCCCGAGGCGTCGCCCTCGGGGTCGTACTCGTACTTCCACCCCTGATGCAGCCCGAGCCGCTTGCTGGTGGCCGCCTGGACGCGCCGGTAGACAACCACGGTGGACGAACCACCGTCGACGCCGGGCACCGGGATGCGGTACGTCTTCGGCGGGTGCCCAGTGATCCCGAGCAGGACCGGCAGGACGCGCCCGTCCAGCGGGCCGCCGACAAAGGGGGTGTCTTCGCTCTTCACCGGACCAGTGTCACAGCAGGTGGGCCGCATTCTCGACAACGGGCAGCATCCGGCGGACCAGCGCTCCCGCGATGCCGTCGGGGCGCTCCATCGTGAGCGCGGCCCGGACCACCGCCGCGGTCTGCGGATCACTCCCCGCGCTCGCCGCCAGCGCCGCCGTGAACTGCTCGACGAGCCAGTCCCGCAGCTCGTCCAGCGGTGGTTCCTTGTCCTCGTCGAGCCAGATCAGCGAGGCGGCCTCCACGGCCGTGATCCACATCCGTACGGTCATCCGCAGCCGGGGCCCGGGATCCTTGACCGCCAGATGATCGAGGATGTGCTCCGCCGCCGCCCGGCGGACTCCGTCGACTATGGCCGTGGTCCGCGAGGTCTCGATGACACTCCCGCCCTGCAGCAGGGCGCTGAATCCCGCGTCGTGCTGATCCACGAACGCGAGGTACCGGTCGAGGGCCCTGGAGAGCCGTTCGGTCAGCGGCCCCTCGGCGGGCTCCGCGAAGCACTGCTCCAGCTCCTCGGCGGCGGACCGCAGGGCAGCCTCGTACAACTGCTGCTTGCCGCCCGGAAAGTACCGGTACACGAGCGGCCGCGACACCCCGGCCGCCTCCGCCACGTCGTCCAGCGAAACGTCCTCGGGCACCCGCTGGGCGAACAGGGAGAGCGCGGCTTCGAGCAGTTGACTGCGCCGCTCCTCGACACTGAGCCGACGGTAAGCGGGGGTGGAAGCCTGCGAGGTCATGTCGGGCAGCGTAACCGCCCACCAGCACACCATCACGTACGGAGCGGGACTGCGGACGCGGGGACGCGAGTCACGTACCACCCGCAGCCGCCGTACAACGCGAGGGGACGTGCCGGTACATCAAATGCCCGCAGGCCGGACGGATCACCACCCGCCCGCACCTCGAAACGCCGCTGGGATCCGTTCGGATGCGGGCGGATGTACCGGCGCGGCCCCGCCCCCACGGAAGGCCCGGCGCCGCTCCCCGGGCAAGAGCCCCGCCACGAAGCCCGGCCGAGTCCGGAGCCGCCCGGAGTCGGCCGGGCTCCACCCGGACTCGATGCCGGCCGGGCCCCACCCGGACTCGATGCCGGCCGATCCCCACCCGGAGCACCCCGCGACCCTCGCGGGCAGGCGCGGCTTCAGGCCAACAACCCCGACGACTTCCACAACCGCCGCCCGGCCCCCCGCAGCACCCCGATCTCGTCCAGGAAGTCGGTCAGCTTCTTGGCCCCGGTCTGCATCACATCCCGCCGATGCCCACTGGCCTTCACCTGGGCCAGAGCCTCACGCTTGTCGAGCCCGACGTTCGTGTAGACCTCGGGATTGACGAAGGCCACCGAGAACACCCGGGCGAACTCGCCCGAGGTGACCCGGGTGAACTCCTGGGACCACCGCGGAGCGGTCAGCATCTGCCGCCGCAACTCCTCCCGGGCGTACCGGACATGCCGCGCCTCCTCCACGACGTGGATCCGCGTGACCCCGCGGACGAGGGTCTGCACCCTCTCGTCCGGGAACGTCAGCCGCTGCATCCAGTCGAGGATCTCCTCGCCGAGCAGCGTCGCCGTGAACGACCCCGGAGTGGTCGAGATGGTCTTGAACAACCGGCCCAGATTCAGATGCGCCCGGCTCACCGGGTAGTGCGGCGTGCCCCCGCGCGTGATCAGCCGCGCGAACATCTTCGAGTGCCGGCACTCGTCCTCGATCTCCGTCAGCGCGTACCGGACGTGCGCGCTCGTCGCCGCCTTGTCGTAGATGTGCCGCACCAGCAACTGCATCAGGATGATCTCGAACCAGATGCCCAGCGAGGCCAGCGCGGCCGCCTCGTGCCGGGACAGCGCGATCCGCTGCTCCTCGCCCATCGTCCGCCACAGCGGAGTGTCGTACAGCGACACCAGCTCGGGGGGCCAGAACCACTTGCCCTCCTCGAAGGGCACGTCCCAGTCGAGCTCCTTGTCGGGGTCGAAGGAGTGCTTGGCGGAGGAGTCGAGGAGGCGCTCGGCCACCTGCTCCCGGTCCTTGAGCAGACCGAGCGCGTCACGGAGCACATCGGCTTCGGGCACCGTCGTCATGGCTGTTCCCACCTCGTCGTACGGGATCACTGCAGAAGTTACCGGCGGTCACAACTTATGAGACTGCTTGTCAGCAAGCTCGTCAATCCCCTGTGCCGGACTTGTTGACGACGCGTCTACTCCGTGTGAGCCTGCGAGGTATGCCGACGCATGAGCTGTACGCCGCGGACTCGGGAGATCCCCTCTGGCAGATACCGGCCTCGGGGGCGGCCCGCTTCAACTGGGAGTACGACGACGGTCGTGACCGGCTGCTCGCCCTCTACCAGAAGGGCAAGGACAAGCAGTGGGACGGCCAGAAACGCATCGACTGGAGCCTGGAGGTCGATCCTGAGGACCCGCTCGGCACCCCGGACGAGGCGCTGACCCTGTACGGCACCCCGTACTGGGCGAAGATGACCGACCGCGACAAGGGCGAACTGCGCAAGCACTACGCGTCGTGGCAGTTCAGCCAGTTCCTGCACGGCGAGCAGGGGGCGATGGTCTGCGCGGCGCGGATCGTGGAATCGGTCCCCGACCTCGACGCGAAGTTCTACTCGGCCACGCAGACCATGGACGAGGCCCGCCACGCGGAGGTCTACGCCCGCTTCCTGCACGAGAAGATCGGGATGCTCTACCCGATCAACGACAACCTCCAGTCCCTCCTCGGGGACACACTCCGCGACGCGCGATGGGACATGCCGTACCTGGGCATGCAGGTCCTGATCGAGGGCCTGGCACTGGCCGCGTTCGGGATGATCAGGGACACCACCGACAAGCCGCTGCCGAAGCAGATCCTGTCCTACGTGATGCAGGACGAGGCACGCCATGTCGCCTTCGGCCGCATGGCCCTGCGCGACTACTACCGGCAGCTCTCCGACGCCGAGCTCCGCGAACGCGAGGAATTCGTCATCGAGGGCTGCTACTTGATGCGGGACAGGCTGCGCGGGGTCGAGGTCCTGGAGAACTTCGGGATCCCCAAGGCGGAGGCCGAGGAGTTCAGCGAGAACTCCGAATTCCTGCACCTTTTCCGCCAGTTGCTCTTCAGTCGCATCGTGCCGTGCGTCAAGGACATCGGCCTGTGGGGCGAACGCCTCCAGCGGGCCTATGTGGACATGGGCGTCTTCGAGATGGGCAACTCCAACCTGGACCTCCTGATGGCACAGGACGAGGAGATGGCCGAACAGCTCGACGCGGAACGATTCGCGGCCGAGGAACGGGACCGCATCGCGGAGATAGGGACGACGATCGACGAGGGCCGCGCGTGACGGCGGCGCCGCAGGCGACGAACCGCCCCCCGCCCCGCACCCGCCGGACCGGGGATCACGCTCGAATCGGCCTCCTCGTACCCACCTCCGCCCCGGGACGATCCCCTCGTGACCCCGTCGATCACCCCGAACCGCACAGCCGCCCGACGCAGCCCGGAGGGGCCTGCCCCGGCGCTCGCGGGCCGAATACGGCTACGGAACCAGGACGTCCGGCCCCGAGGGATCGGAGCCGTCCACGGTCCCCGGCGGGAAGGAGGTCCGCAGGCTGAAGGCGTGCGGGGTGGGTCCGTGTTCGCGCAGGTGCAGCAGACGGGACTCGGCCTCGGCGACCGTCGGGCGGTGACCGGCCGGGACCCACCACAGCGCGGTCATCGCCTCCTCCAACCGCTCGAACCACTCGCGGCGCCGAGCCAGCAGCTCTCGATGCTGTCCCCGGTACATGAAGGCCGTCAGGGCGTCGATGTCCTGCCACACGGTCAGGTTGATGATCAGCCAGTGATCGCCGAGGACGGGAACATCCGTGGCATTGCCGGAGTCGCTCTGCAGACGCCAGACGAATCCGTCCGCCGCGTCGGCGACGGCGTTCACCGAATCGAGGGCGTCGACGAAATCCTTCAACAGAGGTGAATCCAAAGGTGCTTTGAGGCGGGCGATGTTGACCTGGGCGAGCTCGAACGAGGCTGTCGGCTGAGTCATGTCCGAACGCTAGGCGGGCCGGCCGGATGGTCACACCCCCTGTCTCAAGAAGTGGTCCGCCCCCACGAGCCGACCACGCCCACGGAGTGGTCCCCGGCGCGGGAACCTCAACTCCCCAGCACTGCCTCCATCACCCCCCGGGCGATCGGCCCCGCGAACCCACCCCCCGTGATGTCCCCGCGGTTCGCCGCCGCGTCCTCGACGACCACGGCGACGGCCACCGCGGGCTCCAGGGAGCCGTCGGCGCGGGCCCAGGAGACGAACCAGGCGTACGGCCTGCCGGAGTTGCCGATGCCGTGCTGGGCGGTGCCGGTCTTGCCGCCGACGATGGCACCGGGAATGGCGGCCACGGTTCCCGTGCCCTTCTCCACCACGTCGGTCATCAGTTCCCGCATGCGCTGCGCGGTGGACGCGCTCATCGCCCGATGGAGGGTGCGCGGACCGGTCGTGGTCAGTGTCGCGCCAGTGTGCGAGGACGTCCGCTCCACCAGGTAGGGCGTCTTGACCGAACCGTCACCCGCGACAGCCGCGGCGATCATCGCCATCTGCAGCGGCGTCGCCCGTGTGTCGAACTGGCCGATGGAGGAGAGTCCCAACTGGGCCTGGTCGAGCCGCAGATCGAAGTTGCTGGGCGCCACGGAGAACGGGATGCGCAGCTTGCGGTCGTTGAAGCCGAAGTTCGCCGCCGTCCTCGTCATGCCGTCGAGCCCGATGTCGACGCCGAGCTTCGCGAAGACCGTGTTGCAGGACCAGGTGAACGCGTACCGCAGGGAGGCGTCCTCGCAGCCCTCGATCTCATTGGTGAGCCTCGTCGTCGTGCCGGGGAGCCGGTACGGGTTCGGTGACCTGGTCGGCGCGTCCACGTCCTCGACGACCCCGGAGTCCAGCGCCGCCGCGGCGGTCAGCACCTTGAACGTCGACCCCGGCGGGTACGTCTGCCGGACGGCCCGGTTGAGCATCGGCTTGTCGACCCGGGCGTTCAGCCCCGCCCACGCCGTGGACGCGGCCGCCCCCGTCCCGGAGAGCAGGGCGGGATCGTACGACGGGGTGGAGACCAGGGCGAGGATCCGCCCGGTGGACGGCTCGATCGCGGCGACCGCGCCCCGGCGGCCGTCGAGCCCCTCGTAGGCGGCCCGCTGCGCGGCCGTGTTGAGGGTGGTGTCGACGCTGCCGCCGGTGCCGCGGGCCCGGGTGAGGCCGTCCAGCAGGGGGAGCGGGGCGAGCAACGGGTCACTGCCGGACAGGATGCCGTCCTCGGTGCCCTCCAGCAGGGTGGTCCCGTAGAGCTGTGAGGCGAAGCCCGTGACGGACGCGTACAACGGGCCGTCCAGGTAGGTCCGTTCGTAGCGGAACTGTTCGCCGGTGTCCTTGGAGCCGGTGACCGTGCGGCCCTCGACGACGATGTTCCCGCGCGGCTGGCCGTAACGGGCGATCGTCGGACGGCGGTTGGCGGGATTGCGGTCGTACGACGGGGCCTGGACGACCTGGACGCGGGCGGCGTT
Organism: Streptomyces sp. NPDC005070; assembly: GCF_053600395.1. Classification (NCBI taxonomy): domain Bacteria; kingdom Bacillati; phylum Actinomycetota; class Actinomycetes; order Kitasatosporales; family Streptomycetaceae; genus Streptomyces; species Streptomyces sp. NPDC005070. Next base: position 48,993 of record NZ_JBSFZS010000011.1, read on the forward strand.
GACCAGGAGGGCCACGAGCAGCACGGCGCAGAGTGCGATGGCCCGGCGGATGTACTTGGTCATGGCGCCGGCGTCCCGTCGTACTGACCGCGGGCGCAGTCGCTGATCCGGATCAGCAGGGCGACGATGATCCAGTTGGTGACGACGGACGAGCCGCCCTGCGCGAGGAACGGCATCGCCATGCCGGTCAGCGGGATCAGGCCGGTCACGCCTCCCGCGATGACGAAGACCTGGAGGGCCACGATCGAGGCGAGGCCGATCGCGAGGAGCCGGCCGAAGGGGTCGCGCAGCGCGAGGCCCGCGCGGTAGCCGCGTTCGACGAGGAGGGCGTAGAGGAGGAAGACGGCGGACAGTCCCGCCAGTCCGAGTTCCTCGCCCGCGGTCGCCAGGATGAAGTCGGACTTGGCGGCGAACCCGATGAGGACCGAATGGCCGAGTCCGAGGCCGGTGCCGAGCATCCCGCCGGCGGCGAACGCGAAGAGGGACTGGGCGAGTTGGTTGGGTCCCAGCCCCGCGGTGATCGAGGCGAACGGGTCGAGCCAGTCCTCCACCCGGCTGTGCACATGCGGTTCGAGACGGCCGACGGCGACCGCGCCGACGGAGGCGAGCAGCAGCCCGACCGCGATCCATCCGGTGCGGCCGGTGGCGACGTAGAGCAGGATCACGAACAGGCCGAAGAAGAGCAGCGAGGTGCCGAGGTCCCGCTCCAGGACCAGGACCAGGACGCTGAGCAGCCAGATCGTCACGATCGGGCCCAGAACGCGGCCGGTGGGCAGTTGGAGCCGCCGGAACCGCCAGATCTGACGGCCGCTGTAGGCGAGCGCGTTGCGGTTGGCGGCGAGGTAGCCGGCGAAGAAGACGGCGAGCAGGACCTTCGCGAACTCGCCCGGCTGGATGGAGAATCCGGCGATCCGGATCCAGATGCGGGCGCCGTTGACCGCCGGGAAGAAGATCGGCAGGACGAGCAGGGCGAGCGCGCCGACCACCGACACGTAGGTGTAGCGCTGAAGGACGCGGAGGTCGCGCAGGCAGAGCACGACGACGATGAAGAACGCGACGCCGAGGGTCGACCAGACGAGCTGGATGGGGGCCGCCTGGTCGCCCGGGGTCTCCAGGTCGAGCCGGTAGATCAGCACCAGGCCCAGGCCGTTGAGGAGGACGGCGATGGGCAGCAGCAGCGGATCGGCGCACGGGGCCCGCAGGCGTACGGCGACGTGGGCGAGGAGCGCGAGCACGCCGAGCCCGGCGCCGTAACCGGCGGCGCCGGGCGGGACGGTGCCGTGCTTGGCAAGGCCGACGGCGCAGTAGCCGTACACGCAGAGCAGGACGGCGACGACGATGAGGGCGAGCTCGATGCCACGGCGCCTGGGCAGGCGTTCAGCGGGTGGGGCCGGGTCCGCCGCCACGGCCGTTCCGGACATTCCGGGCTGGATCATGTCCGGAACGTAGCAAGCGGGCGACCCGATGTCCCGTTAGGGGAGGACGGAGCCCCGGGTGTCAGCACCAACGGGGGGACGGGCCGATGTTGTCGATGTAGCGCGCGGCGCCCCAGGCCCAGGTGCCGTCCGTGAGGAGGTACCAGAGCGGGTTGCCGTCGACGGCCTCGCCCGGGGTCTTGCAGAAGATGGAGACGATCTCCCCCTGCCGCGCGACCCGGATGAGCTGGCCGCCGCGGGTCGGGGAGCTGCGCAGGGCCAGCCCGCCACGGGCGGTGACCCGGCCCTGGTACAGCTGCTGGTTGTTCTGGTTGTTGCCGTTGCCGTTGCCGTTGCCGTTGCCGTTGGTGTTGGTGTTGGCGTTCCCGTTCCCCGGTTGGTGGCCACCGCCCCCGCCCCCGCCGCCCCCGCCACCGTTGTTCCAGTTCTGATTACCGCCCCCACCGTTGTTCCAGTTCTGGTTGCCGCCACCGTTGGACCAGGTGTTGTTGCCGCCCCCGCCGTTGTTCCAGTTCTGGTTGCCACCGCCGTCACCGCCACCGCCGCCGTTGTTCCACGACTGGCCGCCGCCGTCGCCACCGGTGCCCTGCTCGTGGCCGCCGTCGCCGCCGCCCCCGCCACCGTTGTTCCAGTTCTGGTTACCGCCGGTGCCGTCGCTCCACTGGTGGTTGTCGCTGCTTCCGGTGCCGCCGTCGTTGTCGGCGAGGGCGGGGGTGGCACCGGCGAGGGCGAGGCTGCCGGCGGCTAGGGCCATACCGATTCGGGTGTATGTGGACCGCAGGGACATGGAGGGCTCCTCCAGGAAGGGGGTGAAGCTGACTTATCGCCACATTAGGAGCGGGAGCCGGGGAGCGCAGTTCACAGTCCGCCATCGGAGACGCCCGGCTCCCGTCGCCCGTCCTGAGGGAGCGTCAGCGTCGCCACCGCTCCGCCGTCCGGGGCGTTGGCGAACTCCAGACGGGCCCCCAGGACCTCCGCCTGGCCGAGCGCGATGGTCAGACCGAGACCGTGCCCCTGGGCGCCGCCCTCCGTACGGAAGCGCTGCGGGCCGTGCTCCACGAGGTAGCCGGGGTATCCGTCCCCGTGGTCCCGTACGGTGACGACCGGGCCGTCCAGGGTCAGCACCACCGGCGCCCTGCCGTGCTTGTGGGCGTTCGCCACCAGGTTCCCGAGCACCCGCTCCAGCCGCCGCCGGTCGGTCTCCACCCGCGTGCCCCGCACCACTCGGACCGCGGTGTCGGTCCCCGACGCGCGCACCACCCGTTCGGCCAGGGGCACCAGCGGTTCCGAGTCCAGTTCCAGACGCTCGCTGCCGGCGTCCAGCCGGGAGATCTCCAGCAGGTCCTCGGTGAGGGTGCGCAGCGTGGCCACCCGGTTGCGCACCAGCTCCGTCGGCCGCCCCGGCGGGAGCAGTTCGGCGGCCGCGTGCAGCCCGGTCAGCGGAGTGCGCAGCTCGTGCGCCACGTCCGCCGTGAAGCGCTGCTCGCTCAGCAGCTTGCCCTGCAACGACGACGCCATCGTGTCGAGCGCGCCGGCGACCGCGGCCACCTCGTCCTGCGGGCGGGTCGGATCCTGGGCGCGCGGGTCGTTGACGCGCGCGTCGAGGTCGCCCGCGCTGATCCGCCGTGCCACGCGCGCCGTCGCGTGCAGCCGGCGCGTCACCCGGGTCACCGCGAACACCCCGACCAGCAGCGTCACACCGATCGCGAGGGCCGAGGACCACACGATCGCCCGGTCCAGGGCGTCGATGGCGTGCGCGCCCTGGGCGTAGTCGAACCGGACGGCGAGCGCGCGCCCTCCGCCGGCGGGCCCGGCGGCCCACATCGTGGGGTGCGTGTCGTGCTCGCCGACCATCGTGCCGCGCTTTCCGTCGTCCGCCAGCTCGCGCAGCCGTGCGGGCAGCCCGGGAGGGTCGACGCCCGCGTCCGGCGGCAGCCGGTCGCCCGCCTCGTAGGCCGTCGTGACGTCGGCGAGCCGGTCGAGCGCGCGGCCGCGGGCCTCGCCGACGGTCTGGTCGGTCACCGAGACATGCACGAGGGCACCGAGCAGGGCGACGAGGCCGCAGCACATCACCGCGATGAACGCGGCCGCCTTCCAGGTGAGGGTGGCGGTCCAGCGCGGCAGACGCAGCGACCGCCTCACCGGGCGCTCGCGGCTGGGGAGAGGGCAGGGGATCGTGCCGGGGGGACCGCGGGGGAGGCCTGGCGTGTGGAGGGGGTTTGTGCCGGGGGGACCGCGGGGGAGGCCCGGCGCGCGGAGGGGGATCGTGCCGGGGCGGGTGAACCCGTCGGAGTCGGCGGTCCGACCCGCAGGATCTCGTCACGGGCCGCCAGCATCGCGTTCTGGTGCGGGTCCCAGGACCAGACCGTACGGAACTCGTATCCGGGCAGGGTCGAGGGTGAACGGATGATCACGTCGCGGCCCGCCAGTTCCACGCTGACGACACTGTCCGCGGTCCCCATGACCTGCACCAGCCGGTGGCCGAGGAACGTGTACACGCGCACCGCGAGCTGGTGGGCGGGGAAGCGGATGCCGAGCACCATGTCGGCCTTCCCGTCGCCGGTGAGATCGCGGTAGTACGCCCGGAGGACCGGGCACTTCCTGCCCCGCGCGCCCGGCTTCCCGCAGTCCGCGAGCAGCCGCGCCGTCTCGGCGTACGCCGCGTGCGGTCCGGTGTACTCGTCCGGATGGGCCGCGACCTGGGCGCGTACGACGGTCACCGGGTCCAGGGCGTGGATGTCGTCGCCGGGTGACGCGACGCCCTTGACCGTCTCGGTGTCCGCCTCGCCGTAGTCGATCGCGGGTGTCGCGGCGGGCGGGAGCTGCGGCCACAGCCGGGTCGGGCCGATCGCGGTGGGGGTCGCGCCGGCGCTGTGCGGAGCCCCGGTGTCGCCGCAGCCGGCCAGGGCTGTCGCCAGGAGGGCGGCGACGGCGCAGAGGAGAGCACGAGCGGTCCGGCCGTCCCCGCCGGTATGACCGGCCACCCGGGACCGGAGGCGGAGCCCTCGCGCGAGGCGGCTGCGGATCACTGGGCTCCCGGGTCCGGGCGGCCCCGTCCGCGGGGCGCTGCCGCGCCGCCTACCGCACGAGACCGGCGAAGGAGAAGGAAGGGAGGCCGTCCGAGGGGTGCCCGCCGAGGACGGGCGCACCCCGGGCGACCGGGCACGACACGGGACGACCGACCGCCCCGTACCCCTTATTCATACAGAAATCCTTTTTGTTCGCACGTATGGAACGACTTGGAACGGCCCGGCGGGGCCGCCCGGCTCCTCTCCCGCCCGTTGCGGATCCCGCTCCCGGCCCCCTGCTCAGAGTCTCCGCGTCTCCGCGTCTCCTCCGTCCCCGCGTCCTCCCCGCGTCTCCGCCGTGGCTACTCCGCGAGTTCCTCGAGAAGGCGTGCCGTGGGGAGCCCGGCCCGCAGGTACTCCACGAACAGCTCGTTGTGCAGCGCCCAGGGCGAGCGCCGGGCCCGGATCAGCCGTATCGCGTCGTCGGCGCTGTGCCCCGCGAGGATGAGCGCGTGCGCGATGACCAGCCCCGAGCGGTTGTACCCCTGAAGACAGCGGACGAGCACCCGGCGCCCGTCCTCCAGCGCGTCGTCCGCGGCCCGCGCGAGCCGCATGACCCCGGTGAGCTGCGTACCGTCCAGCGGCCCGTCCGGTATCGGCCACACATGATGCTCGACCCCCGGATCGGGCCCGTGCCCCGGCTGCCGCAGCAGCGTCAGAACCAGGTCGAACTCATCGTGTACGACGGCGGATTGCCGTTGTCCCGAACGCCCCGCGAACTCGTGACCGCCCATCCACAGGCCGGGCACGATCTCACTCCACGGGCTGTCCGGGGCCGGAACATCCGTATACCTTCTGCGAGTTCGCAACAGCGCCTCCCACCCAACCGCCCCAACTCCTGCCAAAGGTAACCGGGTTCTTGCCCCTGGAGCACCCCGCCTGTTCCCATGGTCATGGGGTGATGGCTCATGAACGGACTGCGCGTCGTACCGGCCCGGCGGCACGGACAGGAGCGCCTGTACGTGTGCCTGACCGACGGCAGAAGCGTCGCCTGGTACGACCGTGACACGGCCAGGGTCAATCTGCTCAGCGAGGACCGGCGCGAGGACGTGCTCGACGTTCTGCGCCCCTTCCTGACCGGCCCGGTGACCGTCGGACCACCGCCCGTCCCGACCTCGGCCGAGCTGGCCCGGCTGGCGCTCCACCCCGACGACGACCTCGCGCCCAACCGGCCCGGCGAGGCCCTGGTGATCGACCTCGACCGGGAGCCCGGCCCGGCGCACCGGCTGCGCCCCGACCCGCGCCGCCGCGAGCTCGCCGCCGAGCAGGCCGTCGGCACGGCGCTCGACCGGCTGGAGGGAGGCGGCTGGCACACCCTGCACTCGGTCCCGCTCCCGGGCGGCGACCGCATCCACCACCTGCTGATCGGCCCCGCCGGCCTGTTCTGCCTGCACGTCCTGCCCGCCCACAAGCAGCGCGTCCTGGTCACCGACCCGATGGTCACCGTCGGCCGCCGCGCAACACGCCCGCTGCTCCGCCGGGTCCGCGCGGACGCCGCCCGCGCGTCGCATGCCCTGACCGCCGAGGTCCACGCCGTCCTCGCCGTGGCCGGCCCCGCCCGCCTGGACATCCCGGCGCCTCTGCGCGAGATCCGCGTCCTGCGGGACACCGACCTCGCGGGCCTCGCCCGGCTCGGAGGGGTGCTGAAACCGGCGGACGTGGAGTCCCTGCACGCGTTGGCCCGCGACCGGCATACGTGGCTCAGCGTGTGAACGCCGATCGAGTCCTGCCGGACCGCGGACACCGCGCCGCACCCGGCACCCGCGCCCGCACCCGGCGCCCACCCGACCTCACCCCCCCTCACACCTCACCTCACCTCACCTCACCCCGCCCCACCCCACCTCCGCACTCCTGTTGTTCCGGCGTTCACGGCAGCGTGCCGGCGCGCTCCACGTCGAACAGTGGCGCCAGGAGATCACCGAAGTCCTGAACGCGGGGCGGGACGTCCGCCGCCTGGAAGGCCAGTCGGTCCGGCGACCCGCATTCCTCGACCTCGTCCCAGGTCACGGGAGCGGACACCGTCGGCTCCTCCCGGGCCCGTAGCGTGTAGGGGGTGGCGGTCGTCTTGCGGCCGGCGTTCTGGCTCCAGTCGACGAACACCTTTCCCGGCCTGAGGCTCCGTGTCATCCGGTGCACGACCTGCCGGGGCAGCGCCCTCTCCGCCTCCACGGCCAGCTCCTTCGCGTACGCGCTGACGTCGGCGGACGGCGTCGGCGCGACGGAAGCCAGCAGATGCAGCCCCTTCGACCCGGACGACTTCGCGTACGCCTCGATCCCGTCGGCGGCCAGCCGCTCGCGCAGCCACAGCGCGACCTCGCAGCACTCCACCACCGTGGCCGGGGCCCCCGGGTCGAGGTCGAAGACGATCCGGTCGGCGATCCCGGGCGTGCCGATGGTCCACTGCGGTGTGTGGAACTCCGTCACGAGGTTCGCCGCCCACATGAGGGAGGCCAGATTCTGGACGAGGACCATGCGCGCGGGCCCCTCCGTGCGCGGAACCTCGGCGGTGGTGACCCAGGAGGGTGTACCGGGCGGCACGTTCTTGGTGAAGAAGACCTGCCCGTCCGGCCCGTCGGGATAGCGCAGGAAGGAGACCGGCCGGTCCAGCAGATGGGGGAGCAGTACGTCCGCGACGGTGGCGTAGTAGTGCAGCACCTCGCCCTTGGTGAATCCGGTGGCCGGATGGAGGACCTTGTCCAGATTGGTGAGCGTGAGCCTCCTGCCCTCCACCTCCGTGATCGGCGTCATACGATGACAATCCCACGAAAATGGCACAAATCTTGCTCAAAGTGATCGGAAGGGTGCTGCACGTGCGATCCATCTGGAACGGCGCCATCTCCTTCGGCCTGGTGAGCATCCCCATCAAGGTCATGAACGCCACGGAGAGCCACGCGATCTCCTTCCGTCAGATCCATCTGGACGACGGCGGCCGTATCCGCTACCGCAAGGTCTGCGAGCTGGAGGACAGCGAGGTCTCGTCCGCGGAGATCGGCAAGGCGTACGAGGACGTGGACGGAACCCTGATCCCGATCACGGACGAGGACCTCGCCTCGCTGCCCGTCCCGACCACCCGGACCATCGAGATCGTGGCCTTCGTCCCGGCGGAGCGCATCGACCCGCTCCAGATGGACACGGCGTACTACCTGGCGGCGAACGGCGTCCCGGCGGCCAAGCCGTACATTCTGCTGCGCGAGGCCCTCAAGCGCAGCCAGAAGGTCGCCGTGGCGAAGTTCGCGCTACGGGGGCGGGAGCGGCTCGGCATGCTGCGGGTCGTCGACGACGTGATCGCCATGCACGGTCTGCTCTGGCCGGACGAGATCCGGGCCACCGACGAGGTCGCCCCCGACACCGCCGTCACGGTCCGCGACAAGGAACTCGACCTGGCCGACGCCCTGATGGACACCCTCGGCGAGGTCGACCTCGAAGACCTGCACGACGACTACCGCCAAGCCGTGGAGGAACTCGTCACCGCCAAGGCCGAGGGACACGAGGCACCCACCGCTCCCGCCGGGGACGAGGACGGCGGCAAGGTGCTGGACCTGATGGCGGCCCTGGAGAAGAGCGTGCGCGCGGCCAAGGAGTCGCGCGAGGACACCACCGGAACCGGCGAGGACGCCGAGGTCACCGAACTGCCGTCGGCGTCCGGCACGACGCGGGCCCGCGGATCGGCCCGTACGGCGCCCAAGGAGATCGGCGGAAAGAAGTCGACGTCGACGGCGAAGAAGCCGGCGGAGAAGAGGACGACGGCGAGGAAGTCGACGACGAGGGCGACGGCGGCGAAGCAGACGCCCGAGAAACGAACGACGAAGTCGACCACGGCGGCGAAGGATTCGGCCTCCCGGACGACGGCCAAGAAGACAGCCACGAAGACAGCCACGAAGAAGACGCCGGCGAAGAAGGCGACACCGCGCAAGCGAACGTCGGCGTGAGAACGGCAGGCCCCGGGTCCCGAAGAGTGCCGGAGGCCGCCGCTACCACCCCGGCAGGTGCACGAGAACGCCGCATACCAGAAGAAGCGAGGCGATCTGAGCGATCCCCCACGAGAGGCGGTAGCTGAGCGTCCGGTGATTACGGACCTCCAGCAGCCGGGGGAAGATCTCCTGGGGGTGTTCCAGGTCGTACGTGTCGGTCCAGTGCACGGAGACGACCATCAGGCTCAGCGCCCCGGACAGACCACTCGCGACGAGGGCGGCGACCAGGAGCGCTGTGGAACCGGCACCTCCGGGAAGAATGGTCAGGACGACGGTGGCGGCGGACACGAGGAATCCGTCATAGCCCAGCAGCACCTGAGCCTTGGAGTCCAGCACGCTCAGGCACCCGTAGAGGTAGTCGTGGGCGTACATGTCCTGCGGTTCCGGCTGGAGCCTCTTGAGCGCCTCCAGATGGGTCCGGGACTGCGGCCCCTGGAAGATCCCTTGTCGCAACCAGGACCGCATCCCGCCTCAACTCCCCACCACTCGCCGCCACTTCCCCCGGACGAGCATGCCCACCGCACCGCGGGTTGCCCGCACACCGCAGCACGCGTGCGCCCTGACTACGGCCACGTCGGTAGATCGCACTCCTGCATGCGGAGGACCCGACGACGGCGGGGCGAAGGACCCGAGGACGGCGGGGCGGAGAACCCGACGACGGCCGGGCGAAGGGCGAGCGGCGCGTGCACGCCGCCACCCGCCCCATCGGCAGATAGCCACCCGAGACGGAAGGACCGGGGGCAGGATGACCTCATGACAAAGCAGCCCGTACGGCAGGCCGGTCGCCCCTCCCATGGTTCGGTGCTCTCGTTGTGGTCGAAGGACTCGGTCCTGTCGATCGGCTCGGTAGGTTCGGTCCTGTCCGTGGGCTCCGTGGGGTCGGCCCTGTCGGTGGGCTCGATCGGAAGCGCGCTGTCGATCGGCTCGATCGGCTCCTCCCTGTCCCTGATCTCGGCCGGCTCCTGGCTGAGCACAGGCTCGGTGCTCTCCGCCCAGTCGAGCTGGTCGGTCCTCTCCTGGCGCTCGTCCCGCGCCTTCCTGACCGCGGGAGCGCTGGGCGCCGCGACGGCGGGCGTGGTGCTCCTGCCGCGCCTGCTCCACAGAGCCCGCCCGACCACGGCGTAGCCGAACGCGCGCGGCCCGGTCCGAGACAGCGCGACACTCCAACGGCCGTACTGCCGATCTGAGTGCCCGATCCACGCGGCCTGCGGGGACGGCGCTATCCCATGCTCCCGCTGTTTTGTGCGTCCGCCGCCGCAGTCCTGACCGGCACCCGCTCCCTCGTCGCGATCGGCGAATGGATAACGGATGCCTCGCAGTCCGCCCTGAGGCTCCTCGACTTCCCGGCCGACCCGCTCACCGGCATCCGGCCGGTGCCGCACGCGGCCACAGTCCGCCGCCTGCTCCAGCGCGTCGACGGCGACGCCCTCGACGCGGCCATCGGCGCATACGTGAAGGCCCGAACGCCGTCGTCGCAACTGTCCGAGCCACCGCCGAAGCCGTCGTTGCGGGCGATCGCGGTCGACGGCAAGACCGTGCGCGGCTCCCGCACCACCACGGCCACCGCGATCCAACTGCTGGCCGCGAAGGACCACCACGGTGTGGTCCTGGCCCAGCGGCAGATCACCTCCAAGAGCAACGAAATCCCCGCCTTCCAGCCCTTGTCGGACACCACCGACCTGGAAAACACCGTGCTGACCACAGACGCCCTGCACACCCAGCACGCCCACGGCGCGTATCTCCGCACGCGCGGCGCCCACTACCTGGCCGTCGTCAAGAGAAATCATCCCGGTCTGTATGCACAGGTCAGGAAGCTGCCGTGGGCCGAGATCCCGCTGGAGCACCGCAGCCGCGACAAAGCCCACCACCGCGTGGAGATCCGCCGGCTCAGTTCGCAGCCTTCGGCCACCTCGACTATTCCGGCGCCCGCCTGGTCATCCAAGTCGTCTGATGGCGAAGGGAATTGAGCACCGGCAAGCTCACCATCGCGCGGGTCTACGTGATCACCGTCCTGGACATTTACGATGCCACCCCGGCCCAGCTCGCCGCCTGGATCAGAAGCCACTGGGGCATCGAGAAACTCCTGCACCACGTCCGTGACCGCACCTTCCGCGAGGACGACTCCAAGGTCCGCACCGGCCACCCGCCCCGCACCATGGCCGGCCTGCGCAACCTCGCGATCAGCCTGTCCCGCCAGAACGGCGAGACCAACATCGCCGTCGCCCTCCCCACGCCAGCCGCGTCTACCACCGCCCGCTGTCAGCCCTCGGCCTCACATGATCAACCCGGACAGATCGCGATCATGCGATGCCCCTGTATACGGCGGTCCCGAATCCAGACCGCTGTCCGCCATATGCACAGCGTGGGTTGACCGGGTGACGTGAAGTTGAATTCTTCGGCCATTCTTGCCCTTTGGAATCATGGAATCCGCCCCCACGGAGAGCCGAAAATCGCTCTTGTGGCATTTGCTTTCACTTCCGTAACGTGCGGTCCAGAAAAACTGGGCATTACCGGACCAATAGAGGAGAGCTCGTGAAGTCTCGTTTACGGCTGTCGGCCACTCTCGCCGCCCTGTCTCTGACCGCCGCAGGTGCGGTCGGGCTGGCCGCTACACCCGCAGCAGCGACGTCCGCCACCTGTCTCGGCGTCACGGGGAACCTCAACGAGTACGGCGCGCACCTGGTCGCCTGGCAATACGGGCCGTCCGAGTGTTTCGGCGTGGCACCTTCGGGGAGCATTTGGCATACCTGGTCGGGCGCGGGCAGTTGGAAGGAGATGCCCGGCAATGGCAAAGCCCTTGGCTTCGTCGCCTTCTTCGAGACCTCTGCCGGCAAGGCCGTCAAGGTTGTGACGGAGACCGGAAACTACTATTGCAATTATGACGACTACGCCACCAATACATGGGGCGGTTGGTACGGTACGTCCACTGACCACTGCTGAACTGCGGCCAGGCCCGAACTCGATTGATCCGACTTCCCACCCCGAACCTCCCCCGGGCGAGGCCCGCTGCCCGAGGACGTCCGGGCCGACGCCTGGCAACGCCTTCACTCCGATCGCCCGCTCCTACGAGCGTTACGGCAGGGCATGGCGCGTTCTTCGATCTCGCCGGCACCCCCTCATCATCCGTAGCCCCATCCAGCGCGCGTGCTCCACCCACTGGTGGCACGACCAACCCCGACACCGCCCATGAGGACCATCGAGTGGTGGGCTCGTCCGGGTTTGCAGGCTGTCCGCCGTCGGCGGCCTGTGCTGTACGGACGTGGACTCGGTGCAAGATGAGTGGCCCGGTGAGGTTCGACTGCCGGAACCTCTGCGCTCCAGACCTGCCCCGGCGCGTGCCTGGCTGAATGGGCGGATGAACGAACGGGCGTGACCATGACCGGTACCGAGCCCAACTTCGTTCCCACTCCTGAAGGTCCCGCTGCTGGGTGGCGGCTGCGAGTGGCGGTCCACGCGCCCGGGTGGCACCCGGTGGTGCAGTACCCCGTGGCCGAGCCGAGTCCCTCAGAGCTGGTATCACTGGAAACGGCCTCACTGCGGCTGGAGGCGCTCGCACATCCGGTACGGCTGCGACTGCTACGCACCCTGGCCCGTGGCCCGCACACCACCCGTGAGCTGGCCCACGCCTGGGAACTTTCGCCCCCGAGGTTTCCCGCCACCTCGCTGTCCTGCGCCGCGCGGGCCTGCTCACCACCCGGCGGCACCGTTGCTACGTGCGCTACACCCTCAACGTCCCCGAGCTGGCGGCGTCGGGCGCCGACCTGCTGGCGGCCGTGCTGCGCTGAGCGGCTTCGCGCTGCCAGAACCCGGGCGGCCGCCGCCTTCGCGGCATCGTCCGACCCTTCAGGCTACCGGGCAGATCGGGATGTCGGACCGGTGCGTGTGGCGACGCTGCTGCGGCTAAAAGCATTGGTCGGGGTGGGCGATGCCGTGACGCAGGCTCAGCCCGACGTCATGGGCGTCTGGGGCGAATGCGGTGCGCTGGGGGTTGTCGCGGTCGGTGCAGGTGCGCCGGCGTGGGCGGCGCTGCACCATGAGGTGTATGCCGCTCGGCGACGGGGGATCTCCCGCTGCCGGCTGTCACCTGCGCAGCCGGCCCGCCGAGTGATGCAAACATGGACGTGGTGCTACGCACCGCTCCACGCTCTCGCGAGGAGGGATCGTATGGCCAAACTGCGGTCCTGTTCTCTCTGCTGAGGGTTACAGAGGCGCCAACTCCACCCTGCCTGTGAACCGGCCACCCACTTGATCAGCGAGCCAATGGACGCGGGCGGTCTGGTCGCCGTTCCGGTTCCGGACGTGCACGTGGACGGTGTGGTCCTGCGACAGCTCGTCCTGGTAGAGGTCCCGGGAATTCACGGTGAGCGTGAGGTACGCGAACTTCTGCGAGATCGCTTCCAGTCCCGCTTCGGGAACCGAGGGCCATGCGTCCAGATCCCACCGAACAGCTGCGGGATCGGGCCCCAGAGCGGCGATGAAGGGCTCGGCGCGGTCCAGCGGACGACACCAGTCGAAAACTCGGATCGGCAGACGGTCCGCAGGGTTGTCGCCGGCCTTCGACGAACCGTGCTCTTCGCCTGCCACCGCCCACCATTTGAGGTCGGGCAGTACGCGACGTACTTGCGTCAGGACATCCGGCGACCTGATCACGGCTTCGAAGTCGACCTCTGCCTGACCGGTGTCTGCGATGTCCAGCAACGTACGCACCGCACGTATCGCATCAGGCAGGTGGGCGGTTGTGAGGACAGCAGCCGCAGCAGAGTTGCTCATCCCGGAACCGTAAGGCAGCACTCACAGACCCGTCGATCGGCTTCTGGCCTGCCTTGTGTTCGCCAGAACCGGAGCCATATTGCAAGCGACGCCGCGGTGACGATGCCGGGAAAGACGTAACCGCGTTTGTCGTACCGCGTGGCCACCGCTCGGGACTGCTCATCTGGCTTCGGAGCTGAGACCCGACTTCACAAATCAATCGGTTGATACGACAGAGCCTGATCGACTACCTCATCAGCCGAGAGGTCCCGCTCCGGCGGCCAGAAAATCAAGTCGCTGACATAACCGGACGGGCACGCCAGGGCTCTGTCGAGTCTGTCCAACCAGCCGCCCATCTCGTCGTCTGAGGCGTAGTCCGCTTGCACGATCTGCTGCACGAGCGCGACTGCCTTCGCGCGACTCATCTCCACAGCACTCACCAGGTCCCTTCGCTGAGTCACCCTAACGAGACGCGTGATCGCCCGAGCAGGTCATAATCGGGGTTACTCCTGTCGGGGGCCGATGACGGCCTGGCCGATCTGCTCCGCCAGCCAGGAGGCGTGTCGTTCCTCAGACTCCCTGTCGTGGGTCCTGCGGAGCACGTGGACGAGCTCGGTATGGTCATCGGCGCGCTCGTCGAGATAGGTAGTACGGCAGTTGAAAAGCGCTGAAACCCGGGCGTTGTTGGCTTCGCCGTAGACGTTGCTGTAGTGAGAGAAAACGAGAAAGAGCGGGAGCCAGTGAGACTGACTCCCGCTCTCTCGTCTAGGCATCCGCCCAGCTCAGTGGGTTCCTTGATCTCCGGAGGCGTCTGGTGCCCTCGTGTATCGCAGATAGTGCGAAGTCGGAAGTCGCCTCCGGCTCCTGCGCCTATTGAAGAATTCGGCTTCGCCGACGGGCTGTAACACCCGAGGGAGTGTTACAGCCGCCTGTGACCGGACAGCCCGGACACCGCAACCTTGAGCTGTCCGGGCTGTTTGTGTAGATGAGGGCCATAACCGGACAGTCGGACACCTGGGACACCCCTGTCCGGAGTCGCGGTGCGCGTCCGATCAAGCGCCGTCTATTCGGTCGAGCAGAGCCTGAGCCTCGACTGTGCGGCGATGGTCCGGGCCGAATGAGGCCAGATAGGCCTCGTGAGCAGCTGCGGCCTGAAGGCGAGCTTCGGTGCCGCGGCGTAGTCCCAGGAGGGCGGTGGCCACGATCAGCTCGATGGCGCCCGTCTCTGGGCGGATCTCTTCCGCGGGCAGGCTGCGGCACAGCTCACGGGCGCCCTCCGCCTCGACGAGGGCCTCCTCGTGGCGGGCTTGGCCGTTGAGGCTGCGTGCCAGGCCGAGCCGCAATGCCAGAGTCAGTCGGTCCGGTTCAGGATAGGCGGCCAGGATCTCGCGGGCGCGTGCCTCGGCCTCCGGGTGGCGCTCCTGCGCGCTGAGAGCGAAGACCAGCCCGTTGCTGGCGGCCCTTTCTACGTTTTGCTGTTCCCCTGTACCGCGGCTCGCGGTCTGGGCGACGGCCGCACACTCTGCCTCACACTCGGCGTACCGACCGAGCTTGGCCAGCGTCTGGGCGCGGTCGGAGCGCAGTTTCAGGGTCTGCCAGTGATCAGCTCCGAAAGTCTTTCCGACGGCCGGCAGCACTTCGTCGTATATGGCGAGAGCGTCGGCGTCGCGGCCCTGGGCGCCCGTCGCGTTTGCGACGATGCTCAGTGCCAGCGGGGCGTACGTGTCATCGTGTGGCAGTGACCGGGCCACGGCACGGGCCTCGGTCACCGCCTCTGCGTAGCGCCCGGCCCTGTACAGAGCCATGGCCCGCGACACAGGGGGTTCAGTCGTCCGCTTGGCGCGCGATCGGAAGAGTCTCATGGCCGGAGGATATGGATATTGCGCGTGGTGTTCGGCCAAGGGGCGGGAATGCTCGGCAGCACCGGATGGGCCAACTGACAGATCGCCACGGACCGGGCCTCACACGAGAACGCTGAGGGCCTGCCGGTCGGATATCCACCATCGGACTCCAGCGGGGTTCTGCGTCGAACCTGGCCTCACGGACTCGCTGCCCAGGGCTCCGACACCCGTGTCAGCACCCCAGCTCCGCCGCGCGCTCGCACATCACCTCCACAGCATCGGGCAGTCGAGGAAGCGGCCCGGGGTGGGCCTCCCGGATGAGCTTCACCGCGAGAAGCCGCCGACCCCCCCTGATCAGCTCGTCCACCTCTTCCCGAACCACCGGCAGCAACGCATCCCAGATCGAGTTCTCCATGCGCCGATCCAAGCAACTCACCCTCTCCCACCACCACCAAATTGAACGGTACGACCGCGCGAAGACCCGCTCAGTGAGCCCGGGATATCAGCGGGCGATAGCCCCACCGCGGGGCCCTCACATCGGCACCCAGGAAAGCCCATTCCTGCTCTGTATACGGACCGTCGCCAGCACATATCAGGGCAACTCGCTCAAGTCACGACTATGCCGAAGCCCTGCTCCGTGCCCAAGAGTTGGAGCAGGTGCTTAGAAGGCGCTTGGTGGGATGGCTGGCGAATCCGGGCTGACCTGCGCCTCTTTTCTTGCTCTGCGTTTCACGGACTGGCCTTCGACATGTATTCGAAAGACAGCTTCCGCCGGGTTGGTTGTCAGTCGGCGGAGCATCCTTCCCGGTCAGTACGTGTGAGAATCGAACCCAGCGGAGCCACGTCATTGGCTTCCCTGACGGTGCATGGGAGTAGAACCTCCTTCAGCCTGCCCTCATGCAGCATTCAGAGCCCGAAGCAGTCGTCGTCCTGGTCCCGAAGCAGGACTTGGACCGAGTTCGGGAAGGGCCAGAGCATCTGCTCCAAGTGAGGCAGAAGCCCTGTCCAGTTGAGTCGCCAGAAGTCGATGGCCCATGCGTCCATGCCGGGGATCGGTTCAAAGCACTGGTGCCACGCGCGATGTTCGTCGGGCTGGGTAAGGGGCTTCATCACCTCTCGGGCTCCGAAAGCGATAACAATGAGCGTTTTCAGCGTTGCCTCTCCAGGGTGAGGACGGCTTTGGCGATTGACGTCATGCGGTTGGGGCTGATCCGGGACCTTCGGAAGATTCGCCAGGACTTCAGCAGTGCCATGCCGCGTTCGACCGGTGCCCGGGATGCGGCCAGTGCCCGGTTGATCGTGCGCTGTGTCGGGGACAACTGGCCGCCGGGCGGTCGTCTGCGCCCGGTGGTGACCCAGGGGCCGGCGCCCTGGTAGGCGCGGTCGGCCAGGACCGGGACGCCTTGGCGTTCGCAGATCCGGATGATCCGGTGGGTGCGGGCCGCGGTCAGGTCGTGGCATCGGCCCGGCAAGGCGGGCGAGATCCACAGCACCTGCCCGGTCGGGTCCGTCACGACCTGCACGTTCACGCCGTGGCGACGGTGCTTGTGCGAGTAGTGGGCCCGGCCGTCGCCCACGCGGTCGCACTCGGCGAGTGTCCCGTCGAGCAGTACGTACTCCGGTTCGTGCTCGCGCAGGACCTTGAACAGGCCGGGCGCCCGAGCGGCCAGGAGGTCGATCTCCGCCGTGGTGTAGGCGTGGGCGGTGCCGACCGAGATGTCGAAGCCGGCGGCGAGCTGGGCCAGGGTGTCGTGCTTGCGCAGGTACACCAGAGCGACCAGCACGCGTTGATGCGGCGGGAGCCCGCTCGCCCGCTCGTAACCGCCCACGTACGTGAGCGCGGTCAGGAGCTCCCGAGCCTGCCGGGGATTGACGACCACCCGGCGGTCGACCTCCTGCACCGCCCGCTTGCCCCGCTTGCGTCGCACCCGGCTCAGCGGATTGGAGGTGAGGTGTTCCAACTCCACCGCGTATTCAAGGGCGTTGAAGACTACGGCCCGACGCCGCCGGTAGGTCTGAGTGGGTGACCGTGTGTGATCGCTGGAGGCGTGCAGCTCGCAGGCGAGCTTCAGCCTTCTCCTACTCGGAGCTCAGCCCGTCCGTCCCGGCGCACCGATCATCGCGACGACGAGCTCTCAGCCTGATCACCGACCTCCCTGCAGTGGAACTACATCCCTGCCGCCTGCCGGTTCGGCATTCAGTGATGCAGTGATGCAGATCACTCGGCTCGTCCGTCACAGGCGCGAGGTGGGCTGCATCCCGTGTCTGACCTGATTCCAAAACAGGAGGCACACATGAGGGTCGTTGTGGTGGGCGCCGGCTACGCGGGGACGATCGCGGCGAATCGGCTGGCCAAGAAGGTGAAGGCAGCGGAGATTACGGTGATCAACCCCCGTCCGGACTTCGTCGAGCGGGTGCGGCTGCACGAGCAGATCGCCGGGACCGGTGCCGCGACGACCCCGCTGACGTCGATGCTGCGCGAAGGGGTCGCAACGCGGTTGGACACCGTCGACAAGATCAGCGACGGAGAGGTCGCTCTCGGCGACGGGTCGAGTCTCGATTTCGCCTACCTGTTCCTCGCGGTGGGCAGCACGGTCGCACCGCTGCCGGGCACCGTCCCGGTGGGTACCTGGGAGGGCGCGGAGCGGGCACGGGCTGCCCTGGCCGGGCTGCCCGGCGGGAGGACGGTCACCGTCATCGGCGGCGGGCTGACGGGCATCGAGACGGCAGCCGAAGTCGCCTTCGGCCGACCCGACCTCCACGTGCGGATCGTGGGACGAACGATCGCCGCGAGCCTGTCGGCGGGGGCGCAGAAGCGTGTGCGCACCGGCCTGGACCGCTTGAACGTGGAGGTCGTGGAGGACTCCGTCGCGCAGATCGACCCCGGCGCCGGGGAGGGAGGAGGCGACACGGTGCGTCTCCACTCGCGCCTGCAGTTCACCTCCGACCTCACGCTGTGGGCGATGATCGGGGGCGTGCCCGACCTGGCCGCCCGCAGTGGGCTGGAGGTGGATGCCGACGGCCGTGCGGTGGTCGACGAGCATCTGCGCAGCGTGACCGACCCGCGGATCTTCGTCGTCGGTGACTGCGCGGCGGTTCCCGGTGCGCGGGCGGCCTGTGCGACGGCCATGCCTCAAGGCGCGCACGCAGCGGATACGCTGGCGCGGATGATCGAAGGCCGTAAGCCCAAGCCCTACTCCATGGGATACACCGGGCAGGCGCTGAGCCTGGGCCGGCGCGACGGGCTGCTGCAGGTCGGCCGCAGGGACGACACCGTGTGGCGGCTGTTCTTCGCCGGGCGCACTGCGGCCATGGGCAAGGAACGAGTCTGCCGCTACGCGAAGTTCGGCGCCCGCACCGCCACCTACGCCTGGCTGCGGGGCCCGAAGTGACCGAACAGCCGGACCCCGCGGACGAGTTCACCGCGCACAGGGCCCTGCTGTTCTCGATCGCCTACGAGATCCTCGGATCGGTGGCCGACGCCGAAGACGTCCTGCAGGACAGTTACCTGCGGTGGCGGTCGGTGAGCCACACCTCGGTGGAGAACGCGCGGGCCTATCTCGCGCAGGTCGTCACCCGGCAGGCGCTCGGCGTACTGCGGTCGGCCGTCCGTCGTCGGGAGCGGTACGTGGGGCCGTGGCTGCCCGAGCCGCTGGTGACCGACGTTGTCGGCGACGGACCCGACGGCATCGACCATGTGCTCACCGGTGAGGCCGTGACCACCGCGATGCTGCTGGTACTGGAGGCCCTTACCCCAGCCCAGCGCGCGGTGTTCGTGTTGCGCGAGGTGTTCGCCTTCGACTACCCGGAGATCGCCGCCGCGGTGGGCAAGTCCGAGGCCGCGGTGCGGCAGCTGAACCAGCGCGCCCGCAACAGTGTGCGCGCGAAACGGCACACTGCGGTCGCCACCCCTGCGGAGGCACAGCCGATTGCCGAACGGTTTCTGACGGCGGCCGCTACCGGCGACGTCCAAGGTCTGATGGACCTGCTCGCACCCGACGTGGTGTTCCTGGCCGACGGCGGCGGGGTCGTGAACGCGGTGCGGCGCCCCGTGGTCGGGCCCGACAAGGTGGCCAGGCTGCTCCTCGGCCTCCTGGCCAAGGGCGCCCGCATGGGCGAACTCGACATCCGCATCGGCACCTACAACGGGATGCACTCCGTCGCGGTGCTCATCGACGGCGTACTCGATCAGGTGACCTCGGTCGAGGTTCGCGGCAGTGCCGTGACGGCCGTCTACTGCGTCCGCAACCCGGAGAAGCTCACCGCCGTCAAGATCTGAACCGCCCGTCTTCCAAGGGGTGTGACCCAGATAGGCCTCTACGAATGGTCCACGAAGCAACGCTTAGGGTTCGACGAAACGCCGTCTGACCTGCCGCGAAGCCCTCCAAGATCAACACGCCATTACAACGTGATCACTGGCAAATGGCTGCATTCGGCGGCATCTGCCTGCGCACGACTGTAGATACGCGAAGACCCCGGCCTCAGCGTTTCCGCTGGTGACGGGGTCTTTGGGCACCTCATAAGGGGTGCCCCCGGCAGGATTCGAACCTGCGCACACGGCTCCGGAGGGCCCTTTA
The DNA here is from genome assembly GCF_053600395.1 of Streptomyces sp. NPDC005070. Lineage (NCBI taxonomy): Bacteria > Bacillati > Actinomycetota > Actinomycetes > Kitasatosporales > Streptomycetaceae > Streptomyces > Streptomyces sp. NPDC005070. The sequence continues at coordinate 68,635 of NZ_JBSFZS010000011.1, forward strand.
CTAGATGGCGAAAGCGCTGGTCAGGGCTTTGGGTGCATCGCCTTCCGACTTACCCGTCCACAGGCAGTCCAAGTCTGTGGACGATGTCAGGTCGCCGTGGCCGACTAGAAAGAAGCACGCCGGCGTCCCGAGAGTACGACTTGGTCATTGAGAGCCGGTGGGCCACCGCCTCACGGATAGGGAGACATCCTTTGGTTGGCAGTAGAAGCCTTGAAGTCGCTCTGTGCGGCCACCGGCATCGAACAGTAGGTCACCTCGACCTCGGAGTGCTTCAGCGCCTGCGCGCCCGAGGATCGTCATCGAGTCTTGAGTGGCCTGGACCTTGAGAGCAACACGGGCTGTCAGGTTTGCCTTGATGTCACCTGTGATGACCTGAACGCTTGGTCGTTGCGTCGCCAGCACTAGGTAGATGCCGAGCGCCCGAGCCATCTGGGCGAAACGTTTGATGTTCTGGAGAAACTGCTGGCGCTCATTCCGAGGGAGAGAGTCGGCGAGGTCTGCGAACTCGTCGATGAGGACGACCATCTGCTGCAGATCCTGGGACCGACCTCCCGCTGCATAGAAGTCGAGAGCGTTGAACACCTCGGCTTCACGGAGGATGGCGCGGCGCTGTTGCAGTTCCTCTTCCAATGTGGATGTGAGGATCTCGACTGCCTCGTGGGGGTCAGTGATGATGCGCTTGTTCAGCAGGTGCGGCAGATGCTGAAAGGGTTCGAAATCCACGTGCTTTGGATCAATGATCAGCAGACTCAAGTCCTGGGGTGCACGGACGTGAATCAGGGAGCACAAGAGTGCCTGCAGCAGCACGCTCTTGCCGCTGCCGGTTGCTCCCGCGACCAGCAGGTGCGGCAGCCGTGCGAGGTCTGCCACGCGGACCTCACCGTCCGGGGCCACTCCCACCAAGAATGGCAGCGCTCCTGGCTGAGCAGGCACGTCCAAGGCATGCTCGTAGTCGGCATAGCGAACGGTTTCAGGCTTGGACCTCGGGACGTCAAGAGTCACGTAGTAGGGCTCTTGGTCGATGAGTACGCCCTCGGCTACACCTGCTTCCCTGCCTAGGTCGAGGGCGCGACCTTGGAGGGCTGCGAGGGTCTGCTTGCCCAACAGGCGGGTGCGCAGCCGGATTACTCCAGGTCCGACCTGAGCGAGATTAGGGCGGAAAGGTTCAACGGCCAAGCCGTACTTAGCAGCGGCAGTGTCCATCTCCCCTGCTACGCGCGCGATTTCCTCGGCTGCGGCAGAATCGGGTGTGAATCGCGGTGTGGCATAGTCGGCTGACAATCGTCGTGTTGGTTCGATGCGGGCCTCGTTGACGGGGGTGCTGGCTTCGCCCAGGGAGTTGGGCTCAGTATTTGAGGCCTTTCTTTCCTCGATAGGCGCAGGGAGCTCAGGGCCGCTGGGTGGTGCCGGTGGTTGCGGGCCCGTCTGTTCCCCGGGTGGGGGCGGATCGGAGGGCGGCCATGAGGGGCGCGTCCAGTTGTCGGGGACGTTGATGCCGTGTCCTCGGGCGAGGGCCGCGACCGCAGGCCGGCCGAGTCGGAAGTAGTCGAGGGGAAGCCCAGCTCCTGGGAGGGTGCCCTGCCATGTTGCAGAGGTGTTCTGCCCTTCGACGCTGATGAGAGCGCCCCTACGGGGCGAGTCCCGCATCGTGTAGCTGAGGTCGAGCGAGAAATCTCCGTCGTACAGTGCGAGCAGGGCCAGCTCTACTTCCGAAGTGGGGATGGGTTCGCCGAGGCCGAATGCATTGGCTCGCGCGGTGGCAGACCGCAGCAGGTCGCTGAGATCGCGCGCTCGAAAGGAGCGGCCTGGGCCATCCGTATTGAATATGCGCTCAAGCCATTCGACAGTTCGTTCCAGCTGAGTACGGGCTTCGTCAAGGCCGGGGACGCCGTTGGAACGGTACTTGACCTCGATCAAGCGGGCGCTGATGCGCAGGCGGCCTGGTTTGCCCAGGGGCAACCAGAGCTGCAGGAGATCGTCACAGGCTGGTGCCGGCGGGCGGGGAAGACCTCTCTTGGGCAGTGCGGCGAACAGCTCATCGAGAGGGATGAGTAGCCCTGCGGCGCGCGCCCCTTCGTCGTCCAGCAGTCCGAGGGTTTTGTCGCCGCTGTCGAGGAGCGATACAGCAGCGACGGTGCCGACTCGCTCAGCTACGTTGGCCGCACTGGCTCTGAGCAGGTCCAGGGACCACCTGCCGCTGGCTCCGTTCAGTAGTCTGAGGAACTCGTCCAGGGCTGCCCCGGGCGGCTCTCCTATCCCGGTCAGCGCGCGGGCTACAGCTTGGCGGTACGGCTCGGTGCGTTTGGTCGCGGTGATGGCGTCGAGGCCAGGAGTGCCGGGGTCGGGTTCATCGTGGTGGACGAGGTATTTTGCGCTGGGACTTCCCATGGGGCCGTTGAATGCTTCCAGGCCCAAGAGTTGGTCTAGGTGCACAACCCAGACGCTGCGGTCGTAGACGGCGGCCATGAAGTCGCGCTCGACGCGGGTCGTGGGCATGCTGGTCACCCCGGGCCGCATTAGGCCGCCAGACATGCCGCCCACCAATTCCAACCCGCGCTGCATGAGGTTGAGTAGCAATTCGGTCGGCTTCGGACTGCTGGGCATCTCTACCGGGGCGGCGAAAGTCCCCCAGGAGAAGCTGCTCTCATTCGCCCCTGGATGAGCTAGCCGTGCGGGACTCGTAGCGATGCCCCGGCTCCACGTCGAAGGGGCGCGGTGATTCATATCTACCTGGGTGGGCGTGCGCTGCAGGTTGCTGCGCATCACGAAAGTCAGATGCGTGAAATCTTCCGCCTTGCCAGGCTTGGCCAGGGTGATGCGGACACGCGTGCGGATGTATGCATCGAGTTCACTTCCATTGGCCAGCAACGACTCCAGTCCCGGGTGCTGGACGGACTCGTCCGAGACTAGGATGATTTCCAAGTCAGGCTTGAGGTCAGCTGCTTCTTGCGGCGCGAGCTGCCCCTTGAAGAATTCACGCAGAGCTCGGTGGACTTGCCGTCCGTCACCCGCTTCGATGAAGGTGACAGAGATGCGCTGACCTGGGTGCCTGTAGTCGGGATACACCGTAAGGAAGTGCTCAAGCCGACGACTGATGTGACGGTAGTCCGGGTCAGGCTGTACACCGCCCGCTGGTGCTGCCTTGTAGCGGCGCCACAGCAAAGGCGCCTCGGTGGAGCATTCGTACCAGCCTCGGTCAACCGCTAGGACGGGCATCAAATGCCGCTGCGTTACTGCGCGGAGGTCATCTGCCAGTACTTCACTTGCTCTCGGCTGCCATGCTTCTAGCGTGTCCGACAGCGCCAGCGCAAATGCCACGGTGACGGGGTTGGTAGGGGCGAGGAGAATTTCATCTGGCGCAGCCCCGAAGACCGCGTCACATAGGGCAAGTCTGCTGTACTCAGGCTGGATTTGTGAATCGCGCGGGAGCTGATTCAATATTGCAGCGAAAGCCTTGGTGTAGGCTTCCGCGCTTCGGCGGTGACATCCTGCCACGACAGCATGGACGCTCTCCTCGCGACGCAGAGCTTCGAAGAATTCACGCCGGGCAACAAGGAAGTCGCGGTAAGCCTCCGCAGGCAGGGCTGACGTGTCCAGGCGTTCCAAGCGCGCGGGAGAAAGCGCGACGGAGCCGTCAGTCAATACCGTATCAATGTTGTAGGAAAGAAATTCAGGCTGGTTAAGGATGGCGGATTCGAGGGCTAGGCCCTCCAAAGTGGGCGTGAGCCGTTGCGGCATCAGGGGGTAGTGGTCGGTTCCCACCTTCAGACGGCCGACACCATAGCCAATGGCACCCACGGTGGCCGTTCCCGCTGTCTTGGCTGCATGGAGCGCCGCATGCGCGACGCTGGGCTGCGCGGGCAGTGAGACCCCGGTCCCCGATGTACCGCCGGGCTGGTGGTCGGTGTCCTCGTCCTCATCCTCTGGCTGGTCACCAGCCTGACCCTCGTTGCCGCTCTCGGGCACGTCTGCAGGCCACTTGTCGTCCACTTCGCCAGGCACGCCGACGTTCTCGCTGTACAGCGGAATCGGATGCTTGTCGGCGTAGAGGGAGCACTGCGCGATCCAGGAGCCTTCAGGGTCTGGCTCCTCCAAGTCGCATGTACCGACAGGTGTTCCTCCTGGGCGGACAGCGAGAACGGCTGGGACGCCCTCATATCGGAAAGCGGCGCTCGTCGGCTCGATCTGGAGGCCTGCCTCGACAGGGAACCAGTCGCCGTGGCCGGTGTACACGGCCACGGGTAGTTGGTCGCCGCCCGGTACGTGCACGACACCGAACGCCCAAGCGGCGCCGGACTGCACGGTAACGTGCACTAGCCGCTGCTCATAGTCCACTGGACACGCTGAGTTGGCGCCGTTGTGCCACTCCACCCGACTTCGCGCTGTGGGGCCCGGCTCACCAACCAGCCTCACAGAGAACGTACCTCCGCCCGGCAGCCATACGACAGCCGTGCTGCTGCTGGTGACTACTGCGCGGCCTCCGTCGATGCGGAGGGGGCGGGCGATCCCGAGCGGTGTCCGGGAGGGTCTGCGCTCCGGAAGCTGAGTGAGTAGGATCTTGGACCAGTCCAGCCCTCCATAGGCATCCCTGGCGGCGAGGACGACTTGGATGGCAGGGTGTTCTACGTTCCTGGCCCATCGGCCCATCTCGGTGCGGAGGTCCTTGTCTGGAGCGGTCCACTCCTCCAGGCGCATCCGCCAGTCGATGTTCAGCTTGAGTCTGTCGGTATCCGCCGCGTCCTGGTGCGGGTCGGGCAGGTAGCAGCCGAACTGGTACAGGGCGGCGCCGGCAGCGATTGTGTCGTCGTACCTCGCCAGCAGCACAGCTGCCCCAGCTGTCTCCGGGACGGAGGGCAGGACGCGTTTGTCCTCGGCCGCCTTCACGGCCTGGCGGATAAGGCGCTCCGCAGAGGCTCCGCGGGCCGCTAGCTTGCACAAGTCGGCCGGCAACAGAGCTTCCTCAGTGGCCAGGTCCCTGCTCGCGGTGGTGACGGTATCGATGGGGGTATCCGACAAGATCAGAAGTACGCGCGTCCGCTCCTGTGTATCCAGCTGTACGTACTCGTCACGCAACCAGGCGGCGAATCCATCGCTGCCTGCATTCTCTGATTCAGCACCTACCAGGTATGGGATGATCAAGGGCAGGTGGGAAGATCCTGCGGCTCCTGGTGCCGGCAGTGCCTCAATACTTCTGACGGTTACGGATACCGGGGCCGGGAATGTGAGCGCTGGCCCACTTGAGCTATGCCGCATCAAAGCTTGGTGCAGCTCGTGGGGGCTGATTCCCGCTGTAGTGCTCACGTGCCATCGCGTGTCCTGGGTTTGCTTGGCAGCAAGCTCTCTCACGGCCTGGGCTGCGATATCAGCCGCCAGGTCCCGGATGTTGTGGGGTTCAGCGGTTGTAGCGGACATACGTTGCCTCCCCGGCGTCGCTGTAGCGGACAAGCAGGCCAAGTCGTTCCAGGGACTGGGTGAGCCGTTCGTGTTCCGAGGCATCCTGCGGCTGCAGCCCGTACTCTGCCAGGCCGGACAGGAACGACTCGAAGGCCAGAGGTTCGTCCTGGCAGATTAGGCGAACCAGCAGTGTGAGCAAGTCCTCGTCGACCTCGTAGAAAGTCATGGACGTGCCGTTGCGACTCAGCAAGCCACCCACCTGATGGAGCATCAACTGATTTACTACGTCCCGGGACTGCTTGCGCAGGTCCGAGCGCCGCGATCGGGTGACGTCCTCCCTCAGCGCGAGTAGGCCACTGCGACCACCACCGACGTCGGCGGCCTGCAGGAGCTCATCCAGTGTCGGGGACGGCATGCCTTTGGTTCGCCTACTTGTTTGTGCCCAATGGGCGTGATGGTGCAGCACAGTGACTGCGGCGACACCGGCATTGAAGCGTCGACGCAGGTCAGCGTCGCATGCCAGTCTGTCTGTAAGCCCGTCCAGGTCGGGTCTGTGCCCTCCCGGTCCACCGAGGGACTCCCACACCCGTGCCGCAAGGTTTGCGGTGATGAGAGTGGCTGGAAGGGAGAGCAACTGCTTGCCGTCGACCTTCTGCCACGACGTATGGCAGGCATCGCGGCGTGAGACCGGTCGGTAGCCGCCAGTCCCAGTCCGGAACTTCAGTTGACCGGCCAGAGGGCAGTCCTTGAGCCCTTCACACGTGTAGGCCGCACCAGGGGTGGGCAGTTCGTGGGCAGCAGCGACAGCACGGTCGAGACGCGCACTCTGCACGACGGCGACACGGTACATAAGGACGCTGGCGTGGAGGCTGATGAGTACGGTTACCCAGCGGACAAAGTCAGGACGTGGCAGTTTTGTCGCCAGGAGTGTTCTGAGGTCCCGTTGGAACCGATCGAGTTGGGGCTGGCAGAACGAACCGTATGCAAAGTCTTCCGCGAGGCGCTGCCGGTTCCGCTCGATGAGTACGCTGGCCAGAGCCTTCTGCCCGCGTACACCGCTCAGCTGGCGAGCGGCTTGGAGCAGCACACTGTCCAGCCGGGTCACTTTTGAGTCGTCATTCAGCTTGTCCAAGAGTTTCTGCAGCAGTGCCTCGCCGGGCTCCCTCCCGTTCCAGCACAGGAACGGCAAGAGGTCGCCGGCAAACATCCGGTATCCGGTGGACGCGGTCGGCTTGGGTACGCCTCTCACTTTGGATGTCTTGGTGTGATTGAACCCGAATGGAAGATCCGTCTGCAGCGGTAGGAGGAACGGCGCCTTGTCGCGGGTGTAGTAGCGCTCCCGCAAGGCTCCAGCGAGCGCCTCCTGGCCGTCGGGGTCATTCACTTGCAGGAGGTCTGGTAGCTGCTCGTACAGCTCAGCGTCCAGTTCTTGTGGTTGCTGTCCCGTTGGCCGGGTCTCCTGCAGAATTCGCCAGAGAAGGCGATCTCGGGAGTCACCGCGGGGAACGCTGGGCAACATGCCGGAGATACCGAATAGAGCGCTGTCCTCACCGACTAGCTTGTCCGGCAGGCGCACGGGGCGTCCGTCAATGCGCAGAACCCCTCCATCCCAGGACAGCGGGACACCGGTGTCCCGGGACACGGCCTCAAGTGCCTCCAAGACACGGCCGGGATAGGCGTGCAAGGGTGCCATCGTCATGTCAGCTGACCTCGTAGACGTTGAGTAGATCGCCGCCCCGGGTGCGGACGTTTGCTGCATGCCAATGCCGTCCGGTACCTGTATCACTGATGAGCAGGGCGTTTGCAGGATTCAGCGACAGCTCGAGAACGGCAGACTCGACAGCACGGCGTAGGCCGTGGAAGCGCTCAAGGTCGTCCGTGCCGGGCAGTGTGCCTGCGGCGGCGGCCTGCAGGAGCCGCCAGATGGGCAGGGTGATCTCCAGGTGGTGTCTGCCCAGGCGCACCGGCAAGGCGAGCGGTACGTAGCGCAGGAGATTCGCACCAATGAGGTTGCTTTCTTGATGCGGGTCAGGTGTGATCTCCAGCAGATCTTGGGAGCTCAAGTTGGCCCCAACCAGTACGCCGTATTTGCGGTTTTGGCCCGGCTTGTCAACGGGGAGAAATGTATCGGCCCCGACTTTGCGTCCGAAGCCCCGGGCGAGTCCGATGGCGAGAAGCTCCATGATTCTCATATCGGCCGCAGGATCTGCGGGGCCGTCGAAGGACGACAGCGCCGCGCGGAACCCCTCGTCCGGTCCGGGGCCGGGTGTCAGCTGGCCCGCGAGCCACCGGGCACGAGCCCGGTACCTTCCGGTGAGCCCTGGACCTGCGGCAGCATGCGCGGCAATCGTCCGCACCGCTTGACGCTTTGCGGGGTCTGCGCCTCCGAGGAGAGCGAGCAGCCGATCCGCGTCATCCGCGGGGTCGATACCAGCAGACGCTATCTCCTCGTGTGCTTCGGCGTTCGGCTGCAGGGTCGGGTCCATCGCTAGCAGGCTTGCTGCCAGCGGCTCATTGCGAGCCAGAGTTTCCAGGGCAGCGCCAGGCAGGAGACCGTCGCGCAAGCGCGAGCTATCGCCTGCGGCAAAGGCGTCCGCCACGTCTTCGCAGGGGTCTACGCCGTGGGCGCCTCCCAATACCAGCGCTGCTGAGAGAGCCCATAGTTCACGGGGAGGGATGTTCCGGCCACGCTCAAGTGCGGCGAGTGCGACCGCGCTGTCGAGGACGGCCCCGGTCGCTTCAGCGGAGACGAGTTCCGCATTGGTGCGAGGCCAGCACCACTCGCGCACCCGGCAGGAGCCACACCTTGCTGCACCTGCTAGTACGCCGGAAGAGTCACGCGGGTCCAAGGCTTTGAGCATGCCCAGGAAGAGGGCCTCGGGGCCGCCGGCAGTACGGCGCAGGTCGAGATTGAGCACGAGTACCGCATCGCCCAGCCACGCCATCGCGTCGCCAGTCGACATGGCACGAGGCACTCCAAGCCGACTCAGCAGGATGTTCTCCAACGTCGTCAGACTCAGGGCTTCCTCGTCTTGGCGGACTTTGTGGAAGAAACGCAACGCCATTCCGGTATTGAGCGCGATCATGCGGGTGAGCCCGGTGGCTGGAGCGGCACCGTCTGCGAAGGGGGAGAAAAAGGAGGCGAGGCGAGATACCTGCTCTTCGCCAGGAGACTCAGTATGCGTCGCATCGGCAATGATTTCACCGAACAACTCCGGTGCGACCTGGCGGAGGCGGGCCATAATTGCTGTTTTGCCCGTCCCCGCGCTGCCGCCGAACACGATGAGAGCGGGCGCTTGGCCGCTTCGGAGTATCTGGAGCAGATTCCGTTCCAGATCGTGGTCTGGTACATGGCTGCGGAGCTGGACTCCGTCCATGCCTTGATCACGCACGACGCTGCCGGTCGAAGAGCGAAGCAGAGCCGCAACTGGAGCAAGCGGACTGGGGGAGCTAGGATTCCAAGGCGGGTCAGTCAGAGTAGTCACAATTCTCCTCGGCAATGGTTTCTAGATAGCCCTCTTCAGCGAGGCGGCGGACGGTCAGCCAGCCTGGGGCGCCGAGTCGGCTCGCAATGGCCTCGGCCAGAGCAGACGCTCCCCCGACGGACCACATTCCGTCTCCGTGATAGCGATTCCTCAAGTCCTCTGTGGCCCGATGCAGTAGTTCAGAGGGGGCAAGCAGGTAACAGGCAGTTGCCGTGGCCGCTTCTTCTTTGGTGTTAGTCCGCGGGTATGTGCAAGACGCGTGTCTGTACAGGATGTGTGCAAGGGCGTGCGCGGTGAGGAACCTTTCGAGTGGCAGCCGCTGAGGGGAAGCCGGTTGGACCGGGATGGTGATCAGGGCTCGGCCCTCCGCGAGCTCGACGGCGAGGCTCCGCCCGTCCGCTACATCCACCTGCAACCCGGCAGCACGGCAGAGCGGAGCCAGCTGTACGCGGTCGTGCCGAGCTGAGCCGGCCCGTTCCCAGAGCTGCTCACCGAAAGCCGAGTGATGTACGGCGGCGACGGCGCGAGCGGTCCGGTCGACTAGGCGTCGCCCATTCAGCGCGAAATGAAGCGGGCTCAGCAGGGATGCAGCGGGGGGTGGTACGACGTGCGCCGCAGCTAGAACCCTCCCTTCCGCCGAGAGTTCTGTATCCAGTGCGATCAACACGTCGATCGAGACACCGGTGCGTCGGCCTCGCTCAAGGCGAGACAACTGCGAGGCGCTGATGCCTGCAGCGGCCGCGAGATCCACCTGCAGCTGCCTCGCGTCACGGCGAAGTCTCCGTATCAGCGTCCCAAGTTCCTCGTCCGGGCAAGCCGACGATGGGCGTCGACGCCGACGTTGCTCTCTCGACATGCCGAACAACGTCCCACAGGTACGGTGGTGAGTCGAGGTCAACGGTTGCCCTAAGGCGCAACTTGCCAGTAAGGGCAAGGCGCTGCAGGGAGGCTGACGTGTGGTCGATCGGGCTCGTGAGGATGTGCGACGGGGAACCGCTGGGTGGTCGGCCGAAGCGCGATCGCTCGTGAAGGTGGCTCGGCTCGTCGCCGAGCGGCGCAACTCGCCAACCCGTCCGTGCAGATCCCTCGGGAGTACGCCTCGCTCATGCAGGAGGCGAACCAGCATCGCCCAAGAGAAGTACGGGACCGAATCATCCCTGCCCACATGGAGCGAGTCCTCGGAGGGCTCCCTCCTCGGAAATCTTGGGTGTCGATCTTGAGCGAAGCCAGTCGGCGCATGCCGTCAGCGCCGACGTCAGTCTCTTGCACATTCTTCCGGAGGAGGTTTCGGTCCCAAACGTGCGTGCAGGTCACGATCGCCCAGTCGGCCGATTGGCTATCACTCGTCCGCGAATAGTCCCACGGGGCGCCAGCGGATCTAGGTTGCGCCTAGCGTGGCCCAAGCCGTGGCATTTGCTGTGGGGATGGCGCTCGACGAGTGGCGCCAGGGGCGAGCTAAATCGTGCTCGAAAGCCCTTGCCATCGAACACGCATGGGTCTGCCGCACGATCGGGTGACATCTTGACCTGCCCCACCATTTGGGCTCCAGGCTCGGTGGCTAACCGGCAGCCGGGACGGTGTCGTTCTTGGAGAGTAGTTCGTACTCGATGGGGGTGCGGTAGCCCAGTGCTGTCTGTCTGGCCTGTTTGCCGGCGTGGATCAGCGCGATGGCACGCGCCCGGAACTCCGGAGGATAGGGACGAGGCAGGGTCTGATGCACGGTTGGGTGACAGGTGTGGTCACGCGGCCCGGAGGGCCGGTGTGGTCATGACGGTTTCGAACTCGACGGGTGTGAGCCGGCCGAGGGAGGCTTGTCTGCGGCGTCGGTGGTAGGTCCGCTCGATCCAGGTCACGATCGCGATCCGCAGTTCCTCACGGGTAGCCCACTGCCGGCGGTCGAGGACGTCCTTCTGCAGCAGGCTGAAGAAGGACTCCATGGCCGCGTTGTCGCCGACCGCCCCGACCCTCCCTATCGAGCCGGTGATCCGGTGCCGGTCGAGCGCCTGGACGTATTTCCGGGACCGGAACTGCGATCCGCGGTCGCTGTGCAGAATGCACCCGGCGACGTGTCCGCGCCGGGCCACGGCGTTGTTCAGGGCCGCGACGGCCAGGCGGGACTTCATCCGCGTGTCGATGGAGTAGCCGACGATCCGCTTGCTGAAGACGTCCTTGACCGCGCACAGATACAACTTGCCTTCGCCGGTGGCGTGCTCGGTGATGTCGGTGAGCCACAGCCGGTTCGGTCCGTCGGTCGTGAAGTCGCGGCGGACGAGGTCGTCGTGGACCGGCGGGCCGGCCTTCCTGCCTCTGCCGCGCTTCTTGCCGAACACGCTCCACCAACGGTTGTCCCGGCAGATCCGCCACGCGGTCCGGTCGGCCATGCCGGCTCCCGCACCGCGGGCTTCGTCGGCCAGGAACCGGTAGCCGAACTCCGGGTCCTCGCGGTGAGCGTCGAACAACGCGTTCGCGCGATTGGCCTGCTCGTACTCGGCATCGCTCACCGGCCGGTTCAGCCAGCGGTAGTAGGGCTGTCTGGCGAGCTTGAGTACCCGGCACGTGACGGTGACCGGAATTCCGCCCGTGGCCAGCTCTTTCACGAGCGGGTAGATCCTTTTCCCGGCAGATGTGCCTGCGACAGGTAGGCGGCGGCCCGGCGAAGGACCTCGTTCTCCTGCTCCAGCAGCTTGATCCGCCGACGCGCTTCCCGTAGTTCCACGTTGTCTTGGCTGGTCGTTCCCGGCTTGGTCCCGTCGTCGATGTCCGCGCGGCGCATCCATTTCCACAGCGTCATCGCGTGGACTCCGAAGTCGGCAGCCACCTGCTCGACCGTCACACCCGGGCCGCGGTTCCTCGCGACCCGCACGACGTCCTCGCGGAACTCTTCGGGATAAGGCTTGGGCACAGCGACATCCTTCCCACCCACCCCACAGGGCAAGCCAGTTCAGATGTCACCCGATCGTGCGGCAGACCCAACAGTGCTGCAGCGCACGGTGGCCATGACCCAAGCGATCGGCATCTTCACTGAGGCTGCAGCGCGCTTGCGCTGCACACCGTGGGAGCTGGATCACGCGATCTGGGAGAACCAGCGGAAGGTCTGACTGCGTCGAACACGAATGCACCCCAGTACGCCACTCGACAGCGATTCGCACCGGGTCCGGAGGGCCCGTCAGGCCCCGACGTAATTGCAGGTCACGCACCCTGAGTCGGACAAGTGGCGCTTCCTTGTCCACAGCTGGTCCACGGACTGATGACCCCTCATCACACCTCGTGTCCGTCCCGCTCCATCGGGGCGGGACTTGGCGAGGGAATCTGTTCCTTCAGAGGGTCTCGGGCAGCTCCAAAAGCCGATGGCACTGCGGGCTGAGTGTCCGTCTGCTTCTTTCCCTTGCTGATTCCGAGTTCTTCGTGCAGTCCCTGCCAGTTGATGTCCGGGGTGCCGATACGGCCAACGGCACGACTGTGCCCTGTCAGCATTGCCTCGGCGAACGGACTGTCGAGCGTCGCGACCCTGGTCCAGCCGCCTTCCTCGCTGAGCCAGATCCTGAGGTCCTTGAGCTGGACAGACGTGACGTTCTCGAAGTCGACCATCAGGTCCGGGATGTCAAGGTATTTGGGAAGGGCTCGAAACCTGTTGTGGTCAGGGCCGAAGGCGGCTTTGAAAGCGTCCCTGTCCTTACTCAGACCACTCGCCTGCGAGGCGATGGCGAGGGGGGACTCGGTCACGCGGTCGGCCTTGGCCAGCCGCACATATCCAGCTTTTGCCGTCCTTGGCTTGGCGGCGTTCGGCGGATCCTCATACAGGTCACAGGCAGGAGTGAGCACGAGCCACCACTGTCCGTCTGGGTCACGAAGCAGGTCTGCGGCAGTGAGATGACGCGTCACGGGCGGTTTGAGATACACCCGAGCGGCTGACGAGTGACCGACCGCAATGCCTCCGGAAGTCGCGAGAACGCCATCCAGCTCCTGGATCGCGTTCTCCTTGAGCCATGCGGCGAGTCGGTGGACCAAGACGGGTGCGATCTCCCTCTGGTCGGTTTCCGCCATCTGCTCCCACTGAGGCGCGATGACGTCTCGAAGGAACGAGCGCATCTGCTGGTCGACGAGTTCGCCGAGGCGACGGGTCAGGGACGGAACACCTGAGTTCAGGCCGGCACGGACGGCTTCGGTGATCTGTTCGAGCCTGTTCTTGGCAACAACCTCGACGAGCGGGGGTGCCGTGAGATGTCGTACCTGCTCTGGTACGCCCGTAAAGAAGATGACTGGAATCCAACGGGTCTTCTTGATCCGCTCGTACAGCTCCCGTCCGCGTCCCTCGATAGCATCTGTCGCGCCGCCTCGTGACGAGTCTCTGACATCGAGGATGACCAGGTCGAACTGCTCGTTCTCGAGCCTCCGTTCGGCCTCGTCGAAGTCCTGCTCGATCTCGAAGGTGAAGGCTCCGAGGTCGACGAGGTCCTCCCCCAGCATCGACTCGAGCCTCTCCGCTATCTCCTGCTCGTCATCGACGATGAGCAGGCGGAACGCCCCCGCCCCTGTGGTCACCCGACTCTCCTTCGCAGACGCGCCTTGAAACATGCTCCGGGCAGCCGTCCCGGAGGCACCAGGTACAGGTCGCCGTCGTAGAAGTCCTTGACGACGCTTCCGGCGATACTCAGCCCGAGACCGATCCCGTCGGGCTTGTCGCTGAAGTACGTGTCGAAGATCAGGTCCTTGATCTCCTCACGGACCCCCGGTCCGCTGTCACTCACGCTGATGTCGACTTCGCCCTCGGCGGTGCGCTCGGTCTCGATGTGGATGGAGCGCTCGGCGGCCTCGGGAACTGTGGACAGCCAGTAGACGGAGTTGCCGACGAGGTTGATGATCACCTGGGTGATGTCACCTGGCTCAGCCGTCACCCTCACGTCGTCTCCACCGATCGTGACGGTGATGCCCTGTCGTCTGATGTCCGCCTCATGGACGGACACCGCCTCCGCGATGGTCTCGTGCAGTGAGATCTCCCGTGGCCGCCCACGGCGCCTCCCGCTCAGCGGTTCGATACGGGTGAACAACCGGTCGAGGGCCTTCTCCTGCGCGCTGAAGTCGGTGTGGGTCTTCTCGAGCGCCGCGGAGAGGGTCCCGTCCTGGTCCCGTGTCCTCACCGCTAATTTGTTCAGGCTTCTCAGCACGAAGGCGATATGAGACAGGGCAGTGCGGCCGTCATGTAGGACCACGTCCACGAGAGTGCCGAGCGTTGCAAGCCGGGAGAACTGGGAGAGAATCTCCTGGACCTTCCGTACGCCCTCGTTGATCGTCTCCGTGGCCTCGTCGAGGGCGCGGCCGAGGACAACGTCGTCGGGATGGCGCAGGGCGACGACGTCACGGAGTGGGCCGAGGTTGAAGGTCTCGAAGACGCCGTGTCCACGCCCCCCGGCCGACACCACGAACGGCTCGTCGATCGGACCGGCAGGGGGCGCGGGGCGGCGGAGTTTATACCGCCAGGTCTCCATCTCGTTCACGGCGTGGTGTATGAGGGCCTTTAGTTCCTCGTACTCCGGTGTGTCGATCAGTCCCTCACGGTGGGAACGGTCCTGAAGGTGCGGATTCTCGTCTGCTGTGATGTAGACGAAGCCGGCGACCTGGTTGTTAGACAGGCGGAGGGTGGGATTATTGACCCGTCGTTGGTCAAACCCCAACCAGTCGAACTCGGGCTCTCCGAAGGGCTGGACCCGGAATCCGTCGCGGTACAGGGTTACTCCGCTGTTGGCTCGGATGAGGCTTCGGATCTCCGAGATGTTGCGGGCGCCGAGGTCCAGTTTGAGGAGCTGGCGAAGTGATCCGCTGTCCAGGTCCCATGCACGGATGTCGAGTTTGACGGGGCCGCAGCTAGGACGCTTGGGGTCTTGGCGGAGGCTCCGTTCGACGGTGACCTCAGGAACGTTTTCTGCCGCACGCATAGTAAGGCGGGCGAAACCGTCCTCGTCGACGGTCCCGATCAGTCTGTAGTGGGGATGGGCCAGAGCCTCGCTCGCGCTGACGAATCCTGAGAGGTGCCGCAGCTCGCCTGGCGGAGTCTCCACGTAGATCGCGAACTCTGGCTGGTCTGATACGTGAAGTTCGGTGGGAGGAGGGGGAGGGAGCAGCCTCGAGAGTGTCCTCTTCAGGGACTGGATGGACTCGACACCCCAGTTCTGCCGCAGCCCTTCAAGACGTATGACAGTTCCGTGCGGATCGTCGCTGATCTCAGGATCCGAGTTAGAGGACGTGACGGGTGACGTGCTGATACTGCTCTCGTGGAACTCCCGCATGACACCGTTGAACAGCTTCTGCCACTCACCGTCGACAGTGAAGACTTCAGGGAACTTCACCGCGCACTCGATGGGCACCTGGTCGAGGTATGCGTCCTCTTGGGCGAAGTCGCCCCAGTCGATTCGAAGGGCCACCTCCTCCCCGCCGCTGCGTCGCGTGGTGACTGAGGTCACGTGCGCCAGCCTGGCGGCGGAGAATCGTCCGATGCCCTTGGCCCCTAGGACCCGGCGCCCCAGCACTTCGCTGCGGGGGGTCCGGTGCCGGTGGGGAGTTGCGATGTCCATCCAGGTTCCGCGGACTGTCGTCGGGGACATGCCATGGCCGTCGTCCCAGACCTCGACGGAACCCGCACCCTCCTCGAGGGGAGCCTGGAAACGGATCACCACGAGGCTTGCATCGGCGTCGTAGGCGTTCTTCACGAGTTCGGTGAGGGCGACTCGTTCGTTGCTGATCAGTTCTTCGCCCAGGGTGCTCATGAGTCGCGCCCGTGGCCGGAGATACGCCTTCGCGTCCTCGGACTCCACCTGTGCTCCCGCTCCTGGTGATCGTCAGCCGGCCCCACCAGCAAGTGGGTGAGCAGAGATTCTATCCGTGGGTGAAGTGATTTACGGCACAACCTTGTTGGAGCTGGCCGGGATCAATGAGGTGGTCGAGGGAGGCGAACACCTGAGCGTGTCTTCCCGGAGGGCTCTGTCGTTGAATCCTCGGGATGTGACGCGTAGGAGGACAGGAGCCCCATCGTGATCTTGTCGGTGTCATCCCTTATGATTGACCGTCTTGGAGTGCACTAGGACACCGCTTTGAGGCCAGGGTCTGGGAGCCTCGCGGATCGGCACAGGCACCTGGGAGAACGCGTTAGGTGATCACCGGTTTCTTCGGTGTTCACATGGCCGGAATCCTTGCCTCCACCAGCACGTCCGTGATCTCCTGGTGCTCGTTCTTGTCGTCTCGTTGGTGTGGAGGTTCGTGCTGTGGCGAAGCAGTACTACGGCGTGCCTCTCGAGCGGAGCGACTATCTGAAGCTCAAGCCGAACAGGAACAGCTGCAAGCCCGAGGGGTTCACCGAGTGGCTCGAAGGGTTCGGTGGTGGAAAACGGCTCGCGGTCGACCTCTTCTCTGGAGCAGGGGGCCTGAGTCTTGGGCTCCAACGGGCCGGTTGGACCGTTGCGGCCTCGGTCGATTTCGACGAGCGAGCTCTGGAGACGCACGCCGCGAACTTCCCTGGTATGAGCCTTCACATGGACCTTGGGAATCCCGACGAGCGGGACAGGCTCGTGGACCTGCTGGCGCCGGCCAAGATCGACCTCGTAGCGGGAGGGCCGCCTTGTCAGCCGTTCAGCAGGGCAGGGCGGAGCAAGATCCGAAGCCTTGTCGAGCATCATGGGCGTGACGCCCATGATCGCCGCAAGGAACTGTGGAGCGCCTACCTCGACGTCGTCAAGCGGATACGGCCGCGCGTCGTGCTCATGGAGAACGTGCCCGACATGGGGCTTGGTGACGACTTCTTCGTGGTTCGCACGATCGAGCAGCAGCTTGAGGAGCTCGGCTACGCGACACAGGTCCGGCTCGTTGACGCGTGGCGCTACGGCGTGCCACAGCATCGGAAGCGACTGATCCTTCTGGCGCGGAACGATGTGGAGAGGTTCCAGTGGCGTCCCGAGGCGAAAGAACGCACCACTCTGCGAGATGCCATCGGTGACCTGCCGGAACTGCCTGTCGTGGCCACGGAACGTGTCGGGCAGCGTGAGTGGCCCTACAGCGAGCCTGAGGAGCTGCCTGCCTTCGCTGCGGAGATGCGGAAGCGGGCGCCGAAGGACCACGTCTGGGACCACATGACCCGTCGGGTCAGGGAGGACGACTGGGAGATCTTCTCCGAGATGGACTCCAAGACGCTGTACTCGGACATCGACCCAAAGCTCCAGCGGTACAGCGCCGAACAGTTCACGGACAAGTACAAGAAGCTTGACTGGGGCGATCTGAGCAGGTCGATCACCGCGCACATCGCCAAGGACGGCTATTGGTACATCCACCCGGAGCAGAACCGCACTCTGACCGTCCGCGAGGCGGCACGAGTGCAGACGTTCCCTGACCGGTTCCGGTTCGCCGGGACGCGCAGTGACGCTTTCCGGCAGATCGGCAACGCCGTACCGCCCCTGCTCGGCCAAGCTGCCGCGGAAGCGCTGCTGCCCTCGGACGAGGAACAGCCTGACGGAGTCGGGCTCAAGCCACACTGGCGCATGGTGCGCAGACACCTGACCGCCTGGGCGGAGCAACAGCGTGACACGGGCGCCTGGTACCAGCTGCCAGGGGACGGGATGTCCCCGCTCTCCGCGGCGGTCGTGGCCATACTCTCTGGCGCGAAGCTGAGGTCCGACCAGATCGAGGCGATGGTCGAGGTCGTCAAGGAATGCAGGATCCTGACCAAGACTGCCTTCCTGTCCCTCATCGACGCGGCTCCGAGCACGGCTGCGCGTGCTCGGATCGACCGTCTGGCTGCGGTGGTGGGCAAGTCGGCTGTGTGGAGGAACCCGGAAGACGTTCCCACACAGCTGGAGATGAAGCCGGCTGAACGGACCCTCTACCGGCTTCTGACTGGTGAAGATCTTCTCTGGGTGGGACAGGGGGCGCTGAGGGTTGCTGCTCGTCTGAACGACAGCGACTCGGACCGGACGAACAGGCTCAGCGACGGCCGGGTGAACCTTGTGAAGCTGGTCGGAGCCGGAGAGGACGCACCTTTGCGCATGGCGGCACTGCGTGTGATCGGGACCACTCTGTGCCGTGCTAAGGAGCCGCTCTGTGACGAGTGCCCCCTGAGCAGGTTCTGCGCCGGAAGGGACGAGGCCTCGGGTGACCTATTCACCCACGCGCTGAGCGAGACGCAAGGGCAGACCCTGGCGCCCGCTCAGGCTCGTAAGTCTGAGCGGCGCACACCCTGACCAGGCTGAGCGCCGTCCGCTCGAGGTCGGTGCGGATCGCGGACTCCCAGATCTATCAGCGGCTCTACTCTTCTGCGAGCTCCTCGAGCAACTGAGCGAGCCCTTCGGTCCAAGATGGCTGGGGTAGTGCATCGAAGGCATCGCGCGCAACGAGGACCGCCCTGCCGAGACTGTGCATGTCCTTGACGGACCGCCCATAGATGTACCATCGCCCGTATTTCTGTTCGACGCCGCAGCTGTGTTCCTCAGCCAGCCGGGCGAGGAGACGGGCGCGCTCAGGATCGGGCACAGCACCCACCATTGGACTCTCGGCGTGATGATGTCCGTCGAGCCCGCCCGAGCAGGAGTAAAAGGTGGCGATCCTGGCGGCGCTGAGCGCCAAACTGAGCCCCGCCACCCCCACGTCGTTCCAGCGGAACGTGTACGCCATCAGTTCGGCGTAGCCGACGTCGTCGGCGTCCCGCAACTCGTCAAGGATCGCCTCCACCCCTTCTGGGGCGTCAGACCTACCCGCCCGTGCCAGGAAGGTGGCCTCCTGCGTCAGACACTCTGCGGCCTGTTCCCAGCTCGGGAGCCCCAGGCATTCGTACTCATGGTGATCCGTGAAGCCCCTGGCCACGTCTTCTGCGCTCAGGCCCGTACGTAGCGTCTCCACGTCGTAGTCGCGACGGATGTCCACATCGAACTCGGGAATCATGCGTCCATCTTGGCGAACTGCACTCTGACATGTGGGTGGTTCGCGCCCAAGGTGCGAACCACCGACTACGGGTGAGGGCTGAATCCCAGCCGCAATGCCTCGGTGCGGGCGTGCAGGGCTTGGACGGCCTGGGTCTCCGGAACCTCCTGCTCCAGTTCGAGGCGCCTTCCGACGAACTGGGCCAGCTGCCGCTGCCAGGGTTCGAGGTTGCGGGTTTCCTTGGCCCAGCGCTCGATCGCGTACCACTCGTCGGCAGCGATCAGAGCTGCCTCTTCACCTGCTCCCTCCTCAGCACCGGTACCGCCGGCGAGTGCCGCCTCGTCGAGCGAGTGGTCGAGTAGCTCTGCCGTTAGGGCTCGGGGGGTTGTCCAGAGCACCCTGGACACGGCGTCCCAGCACGCCGCCTTCTTGGCCCACTCGCCTACGTGGTTGCCCTCAAGTGGACTGGTCACCGCGCGCATGACGCGGGGGCACAGATCGTGGATCGCGGCCTCCAGCACTGGTGAGAGGCCCTGCTCTCGCCAGATCCGGTCGAGATCGATCCGGCGGTCCGTTGCTGAGGACAGGCGAGCCACGGTGTACGTGGTGATCACGCTTTTGTGGCTGCCTGCTCCGTGGATGGCGGCGATCCGGTCCACCGCCTTGAACAGGATTGCCATTGCGATCACCCGCTGGCAGTACTGGATGTCGACGTGGGGCGGTGCTTTGTCGACGTTGAACATGAACTCGACGAAGTTCTTCTGTGCCCCGCGGCTCACGTGGTACGGGAGTTGGTTCCACGAGTGGACGAACTTGGCGAGGTCCGCCTTGGTGAACTTCTTCTTCGTCGGGTTCAGCATCTTGAACTGCCGCTGCCTGGCGGGGGTGCGGGCCTTGGCCAGTTCGTCCGTGTACTGGCCGCGCGCACGCTCGTAGAACCAGTGGGTCTCCTGACCACTGCCGTCCGTCGCGGGGGCCCACAGGGAGCGTGTGATCCGCTGCATGTCCACGTGGTAGTCGTGGTTGGAGCTGAAGTCGACCTGGGTCACCCGGTTCTGCGTGTTGGAGTACTCCGAGATCTTGGGAACGATCTCCGCGAGCCGCTCGGGCGCCACCTCCGTCAGCTTCATCTGGACCCGGACGTGGGACAGATCGGCCTTGTCGCGGCTCATCGCGTAGTGGAGCGAGGCAGTCGTCTGGCCGCCGTTCACGATCTGGAGGCCGTGCACTCCGGAGATGTGGGTGGGCTCGCCGTCCGGGCCCCTCACGAAGTCGACCTGCGACGCGGTCGCGGTGATCCCGTTGTTGTATGCCAGGAACCTGCCCGGTGCGTTCAGCAGGGTCTCCCGGATACCTCGGTTGACCGCGCCGCGGGTCTGGAGGAACGAGCGAACGTTGAGTTCGAGGAGCCGGGTGCCGTACTCGGCGTACAGCTCGGCGAGCATCTCCCCTGGTATGACGGCCAGGACCACGGAGTGGTCCTCTTCCGAGCTCGGGGCGGAGACACAGGGCAGCGGTGGGCTGAAGGGCACCATGATGGGCTCGCCGAGGGCGCCTGACGTCGCATGGCGGTGCTGCCGTGCCAGGTCCCACACTTCGTGGGTCACCGGGAGGCCGTCGAATTCCGCCGCTGGCAACTCGGTTGCGGTGCCCAACCTGTTGCTGAGGAGGAAGAGCCTGATCCGCTGCGCCTCAGTGAGGGCCTTCTCGACCGCAGCACACATGTCGTATACGTCGAACGACTCGTCGATGTGCTGCTGTAGCCCGTCCCGGCAACGCTGTGCGAACGCCAGAAGCCGTCTGAAGGACGTCTCGGTCTGTGCCTTCGTGAGCTTGGACTCCATTGGTTCCAGCTGGAAGTCCGTCACGAACAGGTCCAGGGACTCGCCCGACTCTCCGATGCCGTAACCGTGCACCTCGTGGCCGTGCATCTTGTGGTAGGCGGTGAATGTGTTGGACACGACGCCGGCCTGCTCCAGGTCCTCGAAGACCCGGCGCGTGAACGCCTCCGGAGTGGTTGTCCCCTCGGCGTCAGCGGTTGCTTGGACGTCGGCGACGAGGCTCCGCGAGAACTCGGCCAGGTCGAGCTCAGCCATGTGACCCCCCGATCAGTTCCTTTACCTCGTCGGCCGTGGCGCGGTAGGCGTCCAGCCCCGAGGTGCTCACGTGGTAAATGCAGTCACCGACGCCCTCGGGCAGGTCCGACTCGACCAGCCTGGGAAAGCCTTCCCGTACATGCCAGAACCGAAGCTCGCGGAGGGTGTACCGGGGTTCTTCGTAGAGGTCATTTTGCCCGGGAAGGTAACCGACCTGGACGAGCAGACCGTCGAACCGGGCCCGAACGGCGGGACTCACGAGCTGCTGTCGTATGCCCTCCACCCTCCTGTTCAGGCTCTCTCCCGATCCACCCCGCCGCTCGTCGAGATTCGCGAGCGCGAGGAGCAGCGCGGGCGTCCCAGTTCCGTCCAGCTGTCTCTCGCTGGCGATCCGTATGCTCCGGGGCCGCTTCGCGACGCTGGCCTTGGTCTCGATTGCCAGCCCGGACAGCTGGAAGTCCTGGTTGGTTCCGGTGGGACCGGTCCACGCCTCGATTGCCTCAGCTTGGCCCAGGGAGGTCAGGAGGACGTCTCCCAGTACCAGGAGTTCGCCGTAGAGCCCACGGCGCGCCTCGGCGCTCAGCCCGTCCCTGCTGACAGCGCGCAGGAGGTCCTGCCACCTCTCGAACCTGTCCACGGCGGCTGCCAGGGCCTCAGCGGCCGCCGGAGCGGACTTGGCGGTCTCGGCGACGTCGGTGACGAGCGGGTTGAACACCTCGCGAAGCCCGTCCGCCGTCAGGATCACCTGAAGCTCGTACTCAACCCGGGACACGGCACTCAGGTTCATCTCGATCCCGGCTGCCTTGGGGAGCCTGCCTACCGACCGCACGATCGGGTCTGCGGAGCGAGCGTCTGCCCGGAACACCAGCATGCGCTGGCGGCCAGGGTGGGAGACGGAGAGGAAGATGTCGAGCGGGGACTCCGGGTACAGACGGAGGCTGGACCGCCCCGGTGTGTCCTGGGGACTCTCCAGTTCACGCCACTCGTCCTCGGTGACGGTCACGCCTCGTCCTCCTCGGCGATGGTGTAGATGTCCTCCTGGAGCCAGACGGTGTTGGCGATGTACTCGGTCTTGGACTGGTAGTCGGAGTGCGGGAAGCTCACCTGGAAGCCCACGAGGGGTGTCGTCTCCTCACCGTCGGCGGCCTGTGGCAGCTCGATGGGGTAGATCAGCAGGAGGCCTTGGTCGGTCCGCCGCTGCCGCCGGATGTGCGGTCCCGCCGGCGTCTTCGGAGCCGACGCCTTCTCCTTCTGCTCCGCTTCCTTCTTCGCGGCCTTTCGTGCCGCGTCCTCCTGTGCCTCGTCGAGGCCGATCAGTTCGTCCGGCGGGCTGAGTACTCGGCGAATCGTGTACCTTCCCTCGGCCCTGAAGCCGTCGTTGAGCGCCTTGCGGGTCACGAGGCCGACAGTGTGCCCCGCGATGTCTCGAGGCGATTGCGACGTCGTGCTACTGACCAGGCATACGGTCCAGTTGCCCAGCTCACCCACCCTGGCACACTGCTCCACGTACTTGGCGATGAGCCTCGGACGAACCCGCTGAGCCATGCGGTCGGTCTCATAGGCGGTGAGGAACTCGGAGACGACCTCAGGGGTAACCGCTCCCCACCGCACGTTGGTCCCTGAGCTCCCAGGTACGAGTTCCGCGACGTCGTCCAGCCGGCGGACAAGGGTTTCGAGGGCTTTGAAGTTGTTTTCGACGGTCCTGTCGGCGAGCTTGAAGATCACTGTCTCCGGCCCCTCCCCTGAGTAGCTGAGAAGGATCTTCGCGCTCTGGCGCATCTTGTTTGCCGCGGTCACGGTGAGCCCCAGAGAAGAGGAACGGACCTTCAGCCCGAACTCCTTCGGAGTGAGGCTGAGTGCCGCCATCTCCTCGACCTCCCTGCGGAGTTCGTCGGTCGCAGCGGTGACCTCCACGTAGGCGTCCTCAAGCGCGGGCGTGGTGTACAGACGGCACACGTCCTCGTATCCGGGCCGGTATCCGAACCACCGGCCCATCTGGAGGAGGGTGTCGTACGTCTTCGACACGCGCAGGTAGTAGCTGACGGTCAGACCGTCCAGGGTGAGGCCGCGGGAGAGCTTCTGTCCCCCGATGGCGATCACGGAAAGGCCGTTTCTCCGGTTCTCGTAGTAGTCGAGCGCATCCTTGGAGGTGCCGTTCACCGTCTTGACCTGGATCTTCCTGAGGGCAGGAAGGAGCTGTTCGGAGACCTGCTCCCAGGTCAGGCGTTGCACCTCGTCAGCGGGGAACTCGTCCGTGGTGGGAACGAAGTCCCGTTCCCAGAGCGCCCGGAGCTCGGCGCGGAGCTCAGGGCCCTTTCCATATCGGTCTCGGATCATGTCAACGATGAGCCGGAGGTGGTCGTCGACCTGGTCGCGAACGAGGCTCTGCACCGCGGTGAAGCGGGTGACGTGCACCAGCATCGAGTTGTGGACCTTCGTCTGCCCTCGCGCCCGGCGGACCGCACAGGCGAGTACGAAGGAGAAGATCGCGTCGCGCAGGGACTGGGGGAGCCGGTCGCCAGGGATATCACCGGACTTGTGCCTGGTGGGGAGCCAGGTGTCCGCGTCGTCCACGTGGCGCACGAGCGGCAGCGGTTGCACGTCCTCCTCGTCCTCGTCGTCGACTTGGAGGCCGAAGACCCGCTCAGGACCCAGGTAGTTCGACGGCGAGGGAAGACTACGGATGAAGCTGTACGGGAAGAGGTCCTCCCCGGCGACGTCGTGGTCCGCGTCCGGGTCGATGTAGATGTTGGCGAAGGGGGTGGCCGTGTACCCGACGTACGCGGCCTTGTCGAAGCTCTTCATGAGCCTTCGGATTGCGGCGTTGGTCTTGGTCGGGTCTGCCTCGGGGTCACGGACCGTGTTGATCGAGGCGTTGTCGGCCTCGTCGTCGATGACGAACAGAGGGAGGTCCTTCACCACCTTCTCGCCGTTCTCGTCCTCGGTGCCGTGGACGTCTATCACCCAGTTACGCAAGTGCTCGAGGATCTTGTAGTGCTTCTTGACGACGAGGACGACGGGGAAGCTACCGAGGGGGAAGTTGATGGCCTTGGCGGTGGCGAGGCCGAAGTCCCCCTTCTCGGCGCTGCTCGTCGGCGACGCGATGTCGAGCTTCTTGGCGAGGGGCATGGCTCCCGCGCCGATCGCGCGTGAACGGCCGTCTTCGTTCGACCGATTCTGATGCTGGGTGTCGAACCCAAGGAGCCCTTCGTCGATCCGCAGCTGTGTCTGGCTCCGCAGGTCGTTGTGAATGCCGGCGAGGACCACGATGAACCGGTATCCCGCGTCCACGGCCTTCGAGGCGAGCCCGATGTACTGGCCGGTCTTGCCCGACTGCACTTGGCCGATCACCAGACCCTGCCGACGCCAGGGGCCGGAGCGGCGGGGATCCTCCAGCTGACTCAGCACCTCGTCCGAGCTCTGGTCCAGCCGCCTCACGACCCACGGCGGAAGGTGCACGACGTCTTCGAGATACCGTCGGTAACGCTCCCAGAAATCCCAGGCACGGTCGTTCCTCGCCTCGGGCAGCCACGGTTCGTGGCCCTTGGGGTCGACGAGTGCCAGGGACCGCTCCTGGAACACGGCGGTCATGGCCTCGATCTCTTTGGCCAGTTGATCCCGGTCGAGATCCTCCCCCTGCGCGGCCAGCATCCCGAAGATGGCGGTGACCGCGTTCTGTACCTCTTCCGGCTTCGGCTGACGGTCCTGTGGCAGGAATCCGAGAACCAGGCGCGTGGCCTTGGCCATGGGTTCGTCGGGAACGGCGCTCACGTGGGACCTCCAGCGGGACGTAGACGGTATCGAGCAGAGTAGGGGCGATCACCGCAACAGCTCGGGGCTCATCCGCTCCAGAACCCCTGCAGTTGGTCGAAGGGAGGCATGGTCCGCAATCTCTCGCGCGCTGTGGCGGGCGAGCGACCGCCCGAGACGAGCGACTCGTATATGCGCTGTGCGACCTCGGTTGCCGCCTCGTCGGCGGGCCCCGGGCCACCGAACGGTTCCGGGTCGTCGCTTGTGTCCGTCTCGTGCATCACGCGGAGAGCCGCGACGGGCACTGTCTCCTCTAGAAGCCGGATCAACGCGCGTACGTCTGCGCTGCTGTTACCGCCAGGCCTCAGAGCAGCCTGGACCAGTGGGTGACTGCGATTGATCCTGCAGGTGACTCTGCCGTCCGGTCGGCGCACGTTCCAGGCGTACGACAGAGGATCACCGTGGGTACGCGCAGCGACCTGTCCACGGTGCCGTAGCACGTCCGCGGCCCTTGCCCGAGCCTGCCGTGCGATGCGGTTAAGGTGCGGACGCAGACCGACGGGCGGGACGACGCTCGACTTCCTCACATCGACGCTCCACTCAGCGTCCGTCTCGGCTGGGATGTCGACGGCGATGCGCGCCAGGTTGTATTTCTCCTCGCGGCGCATGCCTCTCTGCCCCAGCCAGTCGCCGGCCAGGATCAGGCGGTTCCGACGGTAGACGTAGAACCCTTGCTGATCGAGCCAGCCTTGCGGGCCGCCGGCTCTGCCGTACTCCTCTGGCGAGAGCCGGTGATTGCTGGGGAGGATGAACGCCTCGACTCGCACGGAAGCGCCACCGAGTGGCAACTCCTCAGTTGGGAGTCGCTGTACCGAGGGGTGGTTGGCCATGAACGGATCCCACGGTTCCACCGGCGTCCCGGACACCCGAAGGTTGCGACGTCGGCTTCCGGAGAGGAACCGGTTGAAGACCATTCCGAGGTGTGCCTCAGCGCGGGTTGCCTCGGCGTAGAACTGCTTTTGGGTGCGTTCGTCGTCCTTGCTGATGTCGCTGACGTGGTAGCCGTTGAGCCTTCGCCAGAGGACGACCGTGCCATGGCCTTTGGTACTCCGGAGCCTGTCCAACACGGCCATCGTGTCCTGATCGGCTCCGTGGAGCAGGCGCCACTCGCCGGACTCCTCGACCACGTCGAGGTCCCAGGTGCGTGTGTGCCATCCGCCACCGGCGATGGCTGTGGCCACGGTGAGCTGCCTGGACTGGGAGAAGGAAGCCGACTTCAAGCCAACGCCGAAACGCCCCAAATCCGTTGACGCACGGGCTGCCATTGGCCCTCGTGCGGCCACGGTCATGGCCGTGCGCAGTCCATCGGGCGTCATTCCCTCACCGTCGTCGACCACGGCGATCCAGGAGTCCCGCCCTGCCCAGGTGAACTCGACATCGATGTTCTGTGCGTTGACGGAGATGCTGTTGTCTACCAAGTCCGCGACAGCGGCGGGCAGGGAGTATCCGAGGGAGCTGAGCGAGGCCACCATGCCGGCAGGCTCGGGGGCTGCTATGTCATACGTCATGTTTGCTACAAGCCCCGCTTCCCCCACCCCGGGCCGGAGTTGCTGCGCGTCTGTCCCGGAGTAGCCAGAGGCACCAGGCGAGGCAGGCAACTACGCAGGAAACAGCAGCCCGCTGGGACACCCAGTCGTGAAAAAGTCACCCCACCCGTCACCAATGTTACTGGAGCCGGAGGATCCGAACGTTGCGAAGCTGATTTCGTGGCGGAGGACTGGAATCGGAATTCCCCGGCCTCCCAGCCGACGTAGATGTGCAAGGGGGACGGCCTGGTACGCCTCAGCATCATCCGGCCCGAAGAGGCTCTGAACACTGGCTGAGCTGATCGGGTCGGGCCTTGCGACGGAGGTGCCGACTCAGACCGAGACGCTGCCGAATGAGGCGAGGCGCGCTCGCCCCAACACGTGGTCTGCCTGACCACTTCGTCTCAGAGACCTGGACCGCTCGCGGTCCCGAGCAGGCTCCCGCGAGTTGCCGGCACGGCTCGACTGACTGTCGGCCCCTTCGATGCGACTCGTCTGAACCTCAGCCGACGACAGTCAGCCACGGCGGCGGCCCGGCTGGCCGACCAGGCGCCGTATGCCTCGCTGCACCCCCACCGGCTTAGGAGCAACGCCGTTGCTTTACGGGTCTGGGGGTTGGGGTCGTTTGATGCGGATGGCTTGGGTGCCGGTGTGGGTGGGCTGGGCCATGTGTAGTGCTCAGCCCGCTTGAGCCAGTAGTTGGACATCTTGCGCTTCACGACACGAGGCTGACTGCGGAGCCGTCTGGTCGGCAGGAGTCTTTCCAGGAGATCCTCTTGGAGACGTGCAGTGCTCTGACCAGGAGCTCAGGGGGAATACTGCCCGGGGTAACGGTCACACCGCGCCGGGCGGAGCGCAGAGTTTCGGTGAAAGAGACTCGGTCCGGGTCGAGTTGGCGGGTGGCCGCGGCTCTCAGCATCAGCTCCCGCAATGCGTGGTGGACCAGAAGGTGTGCCCAGATCTGTTGGAGGACACCGTCGGGTGTTTTGCTGCTGAGGACCACCTTCGTGCCGCGTTGGAAGGTCTTGATCTCGGCGAAGACGGATTCGATTTCCCAGCGTTCACGGTAGAGCGCGGCCAGTTACCGGGCGGGATAGCGGCGGGCGTCGAGGAGCGTGGTGACCAGGCGGTAGTCGACCGCGGCAGCGGCGCCGCCGGCGTCTTTGAGCTGGTAGGCCAGGACGCGGACCTGCACTGGGTCACGTTTCGCCGGGTCGGTGCCGGCGTGGATGTCGGAGAGCCATGATCCGTCACGCAGTAGCTTGCGGACGGGCAGGACGCGGTTGGCCGGCACCCGCCACAGCAGGTCAGCACCGGTGGCAGTGAAGGCTCGCCACAGCGGAACGCCGAGGAACCCCCGGTCGGCCAAGACCAGTTGGCCCGTGCCACCTGCCGGGGAAGGCTGGGGCACGCTCACGTTGTCGGAGACACGCCCCGTCTCAGGCAAACACTGGACCGACTCTGAGGAGCGTCACGACCGGCGAGGCCTGAAAGCGCGCCAGGCGTCCACCGGCCGGCCGGTCCCATTCCGCCTGCCCTGGTCGCCATCATCCAGATGCACCTGAAGGAGTTCGGGACAGCCAGGGAAGGGCGTGTGTTCGGGAACGAGCGCGGGGGTATGCACTTCTGCCAGAGCGCATCGGTTCGCCGTTGGCTGGGCGCCCGTACGATCTGCGGCACGCGTGCATCACGCGGTGGCTCAACGCAGGGGTGCCCATCGCTCAAGTTGCTCG
This sequence comes from Streptomyces sp. NPDC005070, assembly GCF_053600395.1. NCBI lineage: Bacteria > Bacillati > Actinomycetota > Actinomycetes > Kitasatosporales > Streptomycetaceae > Streptomyces > Streptomyces sp. NPDC005070. The sequence goes on from NZ_JBSFZS010000011.1 coordinate 96,576, forward strand.
CCGGCTTGGTAACTCACCAGAAGTAATTCACCGTCGCTACCACGGCCGCATCGATGGCCACGAGGAAGCGGCTAACGCGAAAATCGCGAAAAGCCTGGAAGAAGAGGGTGATGTGATTTAGGCGTGTACGAGTGCGCGGAGTCCCGAAGCGCGTCGTAGGTACTCCATCCACGGTCACCGACCCTGTAGCTGTGGCTGCAGTCCTCTCCCGGTTCGCCAGGCACCCTCTCTGGTCCGGGCGCCTAGAGACGCAGTGATGTATTCGAGCGCTCAACTGGTACCTCGGTAATTCCGCGGCGATCTAGTAGCTGACGGATTCCCTTGATGCGCTCCGTTTGGTACGGTCCGGGGCCCACGATGATCTCGGCTACCGCGTTGGCTGGAAATGGCACTTGCAGGTAGGGAACGATTCCGACGGAGCTACTCCGGAAAGCGAGATTTTTGACGGTGCCGCGCTCCAAGATTGCGAGGCGCCACTCCTTTTCCTCTTCGAAGGCAGGGTCCTTGACCATGATCAGCGCCTTCAGATAGGCATCCAGGCCGAGGTCTGGGTGTAGGTGTTCCGGCATCCAGCCCCGCTCGAAGACGCCGGGGAATCCGTAGCAGACCCTGTCGAAATCTCTCATCGAGAACTTTTTATGGAGTGTTTTTAGGGATTCTGTGCGGAATCCGATTGCGTAGCCGCCCGTGCCTCCATAGCCGCGCCACTGGCTCAGTAGGTCCCCGTTCTCGCAGAAGCAGGTCACATAGACATGGAGCGGAAGTAGGCGGGTCGGACTGTCAAAATCTTCAAGCTCGTCGATGACCCTTTTCAGTGCCTCGGACACCCCCCTTCTGTCCGTGGCAATAGTCACTTTGCGGAATTGCCGGAATTGGTGGATTGCATCGCGAGCTCTAGCCTCGGTTCCTTCCCAGTGCGAGTTTCCATCCTGCCCTTCTGTTGACGGGGCAGCACTATCGGCATCGTAGCGAAGGAAATACTCCAGGTACTTGCGTGCATAGGTGAGCTCTTGGGCATCGTTTAGAAATTCGACATCCGAAGCCCACAGTGCGCGAGACCAGAGAATCCCGCGAAGGCCCTCGACGTTGGTGTAATGGTAAACGACGTCCGGATCTTTTTCCGAGTCGCGCTTCAGCCCTTGAGGTACGTTTGTCACACTTAGCTTCCTTCCTCTGGGTGAGTGTGCGATGCGACTCCTGCTGTCCGGTAAGAGTGATGGTGGTTCACCCTTGCATTTGCGCATTGCAACCCCGTCTAGCGGCAATGTCGTACCGATGGTGTCCAGCAATCACCCGGAAGGGCTAAAGATGTCAAGCCGATCTGCATGAGGGCCCGTCAGTAAGCTGATGGCCCCTCACTGCTCGTTTAGACCTACGTGGTGAGTTGGAAAGTCGTTTGTAGCAGCAGAGGGCGGCGGCGAGTCCGAGGAAGGCCCCGACATGGCGGTCCGTTGGCGCACGGCCGCAGCGAAGACGCGTGAGGGACTGGCTGACAGCTTCGCCACCGTGGCTCTCGGCATGCTGGGGGAGAGCCGCGGCGTTCCCGAACTGCAAGATGTCAGACAGGCCGCGCGCTGGGCCGTCGTTCCAGCACACAAGGGTGAAGAGCCCCCACCGGAGCTGGAGAAAGCGTGCGCGTGGTTTGCCGCTCACTCCCACCTGGCTCAGCAGATTGCGGGCGTAGTGGGTGTGGCATCGATGCCATGATGCGCCCGGCAGGACCGCGCCGATCGCGTTCACCAGGCCGGTGTGGGCGTCGGAGACGACCAGCTGGACGCCGGACAGGCCGCGCGGTCAGTGAGCGCAGGAAGGCGAGCCAGCCGGCGCCGTCCTCGGCCGTGGCGACGTCGATGCCGAGGATCTCGCGGTGCCCGTCCCCGTTCACGCCGACCGCGATCAGCGCGTGGACGTTGATGATGCGGCCGCCCTCACGGACCTTCTGGGTCAGTGCGTCGCCCCAGACGAACGCGTAAGGGCCTTGGTCCAGTGGGCGGTTGCGGAACGCGGCGACCTGCCCATCCAGGTGCTTGGCAATCACGCTGAACTGGGACTTTGACAGCTGGGTCAGGCCGAGGGACTGGGCGAGCTTCTCGACTCTGCGGGTGGAGACGCCGAGCAGGTAGACGGTGGCGACGACCGAGATCGGGGCCTGCTCGGCCCGCCGACGGCGTTCGAGAAGCCAGTGCGGGAAGTAACTGCCCTGCCTCAGCTTGGGGAGGCCAGTTCGATGTCCCGGTCCGGGTGTCCCACTCGCGCGGGCGGTAGCCGTTGCGATGGTTGACGCGTTCGTCGCTGACCTGCCCGTAATCGGCGTTGCAAAGGGCATCCGCCTCGGCGGACATGAGCGCGTCGGCGAATGTCTTGACTATCTCACCCGTAGCTCCAAGCTCGGTTGGCGTCTCTCGCGATCTGGGTGTGCAATGGAAGAGACGTTTGCAACGCAAGCCTCATTCTGCGGCCCAAGTGCAGCTTCTGATGCACTGGCGCCTACGTCACTACAGCTAACTCCAGGCTGGGGGCAGCCATGGCTAATGCATGTCATGGAGTGTGCGTATTCGGAGACCAAACAATCGATTGGGCCCTAAAAGCGCGCACCCTGGAAGAGATTCGCTATTCCCATGAACGTCTGCATGTGCGAGTAGATCTTCACTGGCAAAAGGGCGGCATATTTCTGCTACAAAATATGATGGATGAGGCACTTGCCGACAATGACGTACTGCGACATTACCCTGATCCGGTGCACAGGGAACTCTCGCAGTACATGACGGACTATAACCACTCTTACGCAGTGTTGGGTAAATACCAAGCACGCGATGGCGTTCAGTCGGAAGGTGGGGCCGGCGAGGCAAAGAACGTGACCAGGGTAGAGCGCTACCTTGGATTCCGCCAGGGCGATCATTCCAAGACGAAGAAGCTAGAGGCTCCTTTCCATGATAAGCATGAGCCTCAGGTCATAGTAATTGATGACGCAAATCTAGGTTACAGAGATCTCTTTAAAAGCCAGGCCGACCTAGCCGCCGTAATCCCTCAGGCATCCTCGGATCGGAAACCCTGGGTGCTTCTTAAAATGAGCGATGCGGTCGCCCAAGGCGGACTGTGGAAGAGAATTAGGTCTCGACTTAAGGATCCAAAAGACTGGCTCAGAAATAATCTAATCGTGCAGACGTCTGCCGCACGGTTGCGGGAAGAGCGAGCCGAGATAAGCAGGGATCTCTCATGGGAGCGATCCGCCAATGACGTGCTAGCTGAAATCAAGAATTGCCAATCCCTCAAAGATTTGTCGCTGTGTCGATATCTGGTCGTGTCTTTCGGCCCTACGGGTGCCCTACTTCTCGAGCGTGATAGAGATCCTCGACTAACCCTTGTCTACGATGCAGAGTCAATGGAGGGAGATTGGGCAGACAAGCACAATCGGCTGGGCATGATGTTCGGTTATGGCAGCTGCCTGTGTACATGTCTAACTGCAATCCTGATAGGAAATCCGAATGCCGAGCATGAGCGCTTGGTCGACGGAATCAGAAACGGATTGATATCCATGCAGCGACTCTACGAAGCCGGGTTCCGGGATCTCGCCCATGATGAGTTCGGTGTTCCAGGTCGTATTTTCAATATCAAAGACCGCAGGTACAGGGAGGGCCGCCGCATCTTCAAAGTTTCTGATGTCCCGGTTGAGGGCGGAGCTGATGAGCGACTTTACTTGCCCATAATGAAGGAACCTGAATGCGATCTCGACAACCCTCAAAGCAAACTTTTTCGCGTCTCCAAGGAAGGCGTTAAAGGACTAGGATATGAGATACCGATCGGAAAATTTGGTGATTTGATAACAGTTGATAGAGCGGAGATTGAAAGCCTGCGAGCGATCCGAAACCTGATATCCAACTACTGCGATAATGCGGAATTCGACGCTAAGCCCCTAGCGGTTGCAGTATTTGGGGGACCCGGCTCTGGGAAGAGTTATGCTATTAAGCAACTGGTGAAACCATGGAGCGCGAGCGGCCGTATAGCCGCGATTGAACCGTTCAATCTGTCTCAGTTTAATTCTTCTTCTGACCTCGTTGGTGCACTTCATCAAATCCGAGATGTGGGACTGAAAGGACCGATACCTCTAGCGTTCTGGGATGAATTTGACACGCCGTTGGGTGGTGAGTTCGGCTGGCTGCGATACTTCCTTGCGCCAATGCAGGATGGGCAATTCCAGCAGGGAGATCAAGCCCACCTGATCGGACCGTCGGTGTTTGTATTCGCTGGGGGTACATTCCGAAGGTTCGATTCATTCAATGACAAGGCTAATCGTGCGTCTGCCGAAACGAAGGCGGCCGACTTTGTAAGTAGGCTTCAGGGGTATATCGACATCGCAGATGTGAATATGTCGGACGGGAAATCACCTAACGGATTGAGTATCATGGACGATATGGTTCAACTCGACGCGGCGCCACCAACGGGTTACCTGATGCTGCGGCGAGCCATGATACTGAACTCTCTGTTCAAGAAGAACAAAATTGCACAGGGCAAGAATGGATCCTTCGCTGTAGATGATGGAATACTGCATGCTTTCCTTGGAATTTCTAAATATGAGCACGGGGTGCGCTCCATGGAGGCCATCATCAAGATGAGCAGGCGCGGTAATGGCGAGTCATTCGACCGCTCGTCCCTTCCCAGTGAAGAGCAGCTCAATGTGCATGTTGCTGGTGAGGAATTTCTAAAGCTAATGAGGAAGCATCAAGTGCAGTAGTGCTTGGATCAAAGGAAATGGCTGATTGCCGTACGCGCGGCACGGGCACCGGCCGGGCTGGAGCGGGGCGGAGACAGGAGCGCAGGCCCGGCCGGGGGTCGGGCCGCGCGCGCGGGGAGCGGAGCGAGCCGCCTTGAACCAGTAGAGAAGGTTGTTACTCAGGCTTCGGCTGGGGCTTTGTCTTGTCTCGGTTGATGCTTGACGTTGTGGCCTCACTTGATGCTTGACACCGCTTGCCTCGGCTTGGCTGTGCGCGTCGTATCGGCGTGTGC